>NZ_JBEXSZ010000101.1:0-30208 GCF_040613865.1 Streptomyces sp. NPDC006197
GGTCGCCGCCTCCTCGTCGAGCCGCTCCACACCGAACCTGAGCGCCGTCGCGTAGGTGTCGTCCGGGTCGAGCCGGCGCAGCTCCTCCGCGATCATCGGCGGCCAGGTCGCGGCCCGCCCGCTCCATGGCCCTGCGCAGCTCCGTGAGGGTGGCGCCGAGGGCGTTGCGGGTGTGCTCGGCCTCCGGACGCAGGACCGGCGAGACGATCAGCAGAGGTGTGTCCGGGTGGCCCCGGCGGACCAGGCCGACGAAGGCGCGGACGGTCGCGTAGAGCCAGTCGGCGGTGGCGGGCACCCGGGACCAGCAGTTGGTGCCGAAGGCGAGGGTGATGACCTCGCCCGGGAGCCGCGCCAGCTGCTCGGCCAGGGGCAGCTCGCCCCTGGCCCCGCCCGCGTACCCCAGGTTGACCGGGTCGAGGCCGAGGAGCCGTCCGGCCGTCGCGGGCCAGGAGTGCGCGGGGCGGGTGGACCACCAGCCCTCGGTGATCGAGTCGCCGTGGACGAGCCAGCGGGGCCGGACCGGGGCGGGGGAGAGGGCGCCGCCGACGGCCCTCAGGGCGAGCGGCAGGGGTGCCTGGCCCTCCGGGAGGTAGAGGGTGAACACACCGCCCCGCGGGGGCAGCGGGAGCCTGACGACGGCCTCCGGGGCCGGGGCGGCGCACGTCTCGCCGACGAGCCGGGTGCCCTGCCAGAGGGCGAAGCAGTGGCGCAGCCCGTGCAGGGGGTCGTCGGGGTCCGGGACGGCCGCCCGGTAGCGGAGCTCCACCGCGCGCGTGCCGGGCGCGGCCGTGAACTCGAGCCGTACGCCGATGGGCAGCGCCGCCCGCTCGGCGATGTCCCACGGCAGCCGTGCGAGGTCGCCGGGGTCGGCGCGTACGGGCCGGTCGCCGTCCAGCCAGGCGGTGCCGCGCAGGAACGGTGACGGGTCGAGCCACGGCACCGGGGCCTCCGATCGTGGGGTGGTCAGGGGCTCGCAGAGTCGGTCATTCCCCATGAGGAGTCCATACGCATGCGCGGGCCGGTTCACACCCGGATGTGTCGATTCATGCGGGGGCGCGCAATGTTTGCCCGTCTGCGCCCGAAGCGCGCAATGATCATCCGGCACTGCGCAACAACCCTGCATTACGACTGCGAACCTTCTCCCCTTAGGCTCGTGCCTCGTACCAGGAGTGGCGGCGACCGCCTGCTCGGCGGTTTCCGTCCCCCGTGGGCCTGCTTCGGCCTGCTCGCGTACCGCCGCGGTCGCCTCCGTACCCACAGGCAGCGATAAGGAGCCTCCGCAGTGCTGGACCACGGCGCAGCCCCACCGGTCGATGACACGACCGCCCCGAAGACCTCCGCTCTCGGCGCCCTCATTCGCCGCAAGCCGGTAGAACGCCTGGTCGACGAGGGTGGCCAGGGAGAGGGCGGCAGTCTTCGCCGCTCGCTCTCGATGTGGCAGCTGACCATGATCAGCATTGGTGCGACGCTCGGCACCGGCATCTTCGTCGTCCTCGGCGACGCCGTTCCGAAGGCCGGCCCCGCCGTCACCCTCGCCTTCGTGATCGCCGGTCTCACGGCCCTGTTCTCGGCTCTCTCGTACGCCGAGCTGGCCGGCTCCATACCGGTCGCCGGGTCCTCGTACTCGTACGCGTACGCAACGATGGGTGAACTCGTCGCCTGGGTCTGCGGCTGGTGTCTGGTCCTGGAGTACGGCGTCTCCGTCGCCGCCGTGGCCGTCGGCTGGGGCGAGTACCTCAACGAGCTGCTCGACGGCACGATCGGCGTCACCATCCCCGACGTGCTCTCCTCGGCCCCCGGCGAGGGCGGTGTCATCAACCTGCCCGGCCTGATCGTCGTGATGCTCGCCATGGTGTTCCTGCTCGGCGGCGCCCGCGAGTCCGCCGTCGTCAACACGATCATGGTCGGCGTGAAGATCGTCACCCTCGTGATCTTCTGCGCCATCGGCTTCATGGGCTTCAAGTCCGGCAACTACCGGGACTTCATGCCGCTCGGCATGACCGGCGTCGGCGCCGCGAGCGCCACCCTCTTCTTCTCGTACATCGGCTTCGACGCCGCCTCCACGGCCGGCGAGGAGGCCAAGAACCCCAAGCGCGACCTGCCGCGGGCGATCATGCTCTCGCTGCTCATCGTCACCGTGCTGTACGTCCTCGTCGCGGCCGTCGCCGTCGGCGCCTGGCACTGGAAGGCCTTCGAGGGCTCCGAGGCCACGCTGGCCGCGATCATGAACGACGTCACCGGCCAGACCTTCTGGGGCACGATGCTCGCCGCCGGCGCGGTCATCTCCATCGCCAGCGTCGTCCTCACCGTGCTCTACGGCCAGACCCGTGTCCTCTTCGCGATGGCCCGCGACGGCCTGGTCCCCAAGGTCTTCGGCAAGGTCAGCGGCAAGACCGGCACCCCGCGGATCAACACGGTCATCGTCTCGCTCTTCTGCGGCCTGCTCGCCTCGGTCATCCCGCTCGGCAAGCTCGTCGACGCCACCAGCATCGGCACCCTCTTCGCCTTCGCGCTGGTCAACATCGCGGTCATCGTGCTCCGCTACACCCGCCCCGACATGCCGCGCACCTTCAAGGTGGCCCTCGGCCCGGTCTTCCCGGTCCTCGGCTTCGTCTTCTGCGCCTACAACATGTTCAGCCTCGACGCCGTCACCTGGGTGGTCTTCGGTTGCTGGATGGCCGCCGGGCTCGTGTTCTACTTCCTGTACGGCATGCGCCGCTCCCGACTGGCCACGGCCCCGGCCCTGGCAGAGGCTCCAGCAGAGAAGTGATCCACCCGTAGTGCGACTCAACGACCTCGACGAACGCATCGTCCACGCCCTCGCGGAAGACGCCCGCCGCAGCTACGCCGACATCGGCTCGCTCGTCGGACTCTCCGCCCCCGCCGTGAAGCGGCGCGTGGACCGGCTCCGGGCCGAGGGCGCCATCACCGGCTTCACCGTCCGGGTGGACCCGGCGGCGCTCGGCTGGGAGACCGAGGGCTTCGTCGAGATCTACTGCCGCCACAACACCTCGCCGGACGACATCCGGCGAGGCCTGGAGCGGTACCCCGAGGTGGTGTCCGCGTCGACCGTCACCGGTGACGCGGACGCCGTCGTCCAGGTCTTCGCCTCGGACATGCGCCACTTCGAGCGCGTCCTGGAGCGCATCGCGGGCGAGCCCTTCGTGGAGCGCACCAAGTCCGTCCTGGTGCTCTCGCCGCTGCTGCGGCGCTTCTCCTCGGGCTCGCCCGCGTAGTTCACCGGGAGAGGGGCGGTGCGGGCCGTGGTTCCCGCACCGCCCCCTCGCCCCGCCTACCCCCGTGGGGCGGTCTATTCGGTCGGGTAGTCGAGCTGCCAGGGCACCACCTTGAAGTCACCGGTGCCGGCCAGCACCTTCTCGAAGGGGGCGGAGCTCAGGCACGGCGGAACCTCCAGGTTCGTCTCGCGCCCGACCCAGCTGTAGCCCAGACGGTCGTGCTTCCCGTCGTCGTGCACCGAGACGCCGACCCGCTTCCCCATGCGGCCATCGAGGTCGGTGTCGATGATGGTGCCCGTCACCACGGCGACCTTGCCGCCGGTGACCAGGCAGTCCACCTTCGCGACCGCGTAGCCGCCCTTGACGCCGGGCTTGTAGTGGCTGAACCGGAAGGTGCCGGTCGCGGCCTGCGGATCCATGGTGTCCTTCTTCGCCAGATGCGCGTCGAAAGAGAACGTGATGTCGTCACCGGCCGGCCGGTACAGCTTCGCGGTGCCGGTCAGCGCGGCGGCCTCCTTGACGGTGGCCGTGGCCGCGGCCGGGGCGGGAGCCTCGTCCGCCGAGGCCGCGGCGATCCCCCCGGCTCCCAGCGTGAGCAGCACCGCGGCGGCTACGGCGACGGTCTTCGTACGACGGTTCATCGTGGTCCCTTTCGGCAGGCCGTCCGGCAGGTCTTCCGGACGACCACCACTCTTCCGCCCGGGCCGCGCCCGGGCGTCGGGCTGCAGAAGGGTCCTCGTCTCCGCCGCGCGGCGGGGGAGCCGTACGACCCCGGTCGGAGCCGTACGCAACGAATCGACGCGCCGACCACCGATCGCGCAACGGTTCGACGGTCGGTCCGCAACGCTGCCGCCTTGTCCCGGTGGAGCGCGAAACCGTACCGTTTTTGACGTCTTCCCCTGTACTTTCGACCGCCGAGGATCGCCGATGCCCGCGCTGCGCACCGCCCTGCTCCAGAGCTCCGGTGAGCTCGGTGACGTGGCCGCCAACCTCAAGATCCTCGACGAGGCCGCCGCCCGTGCCGCGGCCGCCGGCGCCGACCTGCTGCTCGCCCCCGAGCTCTTCCTGACCGGCTACGCCATCGGCGCCGACATCGCGCGCCTGGCCGAGCCGGTCGACGGCCCCTCCGCCCGCGCCGTCGCGGCCGTCGCCGTGCGCCACGGCCTGGCCGTCGGCTACGGCTACCCGGAGCGGGACACCGAGCGGCACGGCGTCCTGTACAACTCCGCGCAGCTCATCGGCGCCGACGGCGTCCCGCTGATGCGGTACCGCAAGACCCACCTCTTCGGGGACTTCGAGCTGAAGTGGTTCACCCCCGGCGACCGCCCCGTCGTCCAGACGGAGCTCGGCGGCCTCACCGTCGGCATGATGATCTGCTACGACGTCGAGTTCCCCGAGAACGTCCGGGCGCACGCGCTGGCCGGCACGGACCTCCTCCTCGTGCCGACCGCCCTCATGCACCCCGCCGAGGTCGTGCCCCTGTCCGTGGTGCCGGTCCGCGCCTTCGAGAACCAGCTCTACCTCGCGTACGCCAACCGGACCGGCCCCGAGGGCGACTTCGAGTTCGTCGGCCTCTCCACCCTGGCCGGCCCCGACGGCACCGCCCGGGCCCGCGCCGGACGCGGCGAGGAACTCGTCCTCGGTGACGTCGACCCGGCCTTCCTCGCGGCCTCCCGCAAGGAGAACCCCTACCTGCGCGACCGGCGCCCGGGCCTCTACGGCTCCCTCGTCTGAGCCGCCGCCCCACCCCCCTCCCCGCCTCACCCTTTTTCCGTGCAAGGAGTCCGTACCCCATGACGTCCACGGTGCCCACGACCGCCGTCCCGCACAGCGACGGCCAGCCGCCGATCACCATGTTCGGTCCGGACTTCCCGTACGCCTACGACGACTTCCTGGCCCACCCGGCCGGGCTCGGCCAGATACCGGCCACCGAGCACGGCACCGAGGTCGCCGTCATCGGCGGCGGGCTCTCCGGCATCATCGCCGCGTACGAGCTGATGAAGATGGGCCTCAAGCCCGTCGTCTACGAGGCCGACCAGATCGGCGGCCGACTGCGCACCGTCGGCTTCGAGGGCACCGGCACCGAGGGCCTCACCGCGGAGATGGGCGCCATGCGCTTCCCGCCCTCCTCGACCGCGCTCCAGCACTACATCGACCTGGTCGGCCTGGAGACCAAGCCCTTCCCGAACCCGCTGGCCGAGTCGACCCCGTCGACCGTCGTCGACCTCAAGGGCGAGTCGCACTACGCCACCACCGTCGACGACCTCCCGCAGGTCTACCGCGACGTGATGAACGCGTGGAACGCCTGCCTGGACGAGGGCGCCGACTTCTCCGACATGAACCAGGCCATGCGCGAGCGCGACGTCCCGCGCATCCGCGAGATCTGGTCGAAGCTCGTCGAGAAGCTCGACAACCAGACCTTCTACGGCTTCCTCTGCGACTCCGAGGCCTTCAAGTCCTTCCGCCACCGCGAGATCTTCGGCCAGGTCGGCTTCGGCACCGGCGGCTGGGACACCGACTTCCCCAACTCCATCCTGGAGATCCTCCGCGTCGTCTACACCGAGGCCGACGACCACCACCGCGGCATCGTCGGCGGCTCGCAGCAGCTGCCGCTGCGCCTGTGGGAGCGCGAGCCGGAGAAGATCGTCTACTGGGCGCAGGGCACCTCGCTCAGCTCCCTGCACGACGGCACCCCGAAGCCGGCCGTGACGCGGCTGAACCGGACCGCCGGCAACCGGATCACGGTCACCGACGCCTCCGGCGACATCCGCACGTACCAGGCGGCGATCTTCACCGCCCAGTCCTGGATGCTGCTCTCCAAGATCGCCTGCGACGACTCGCTCTTCCCGATCGACCACTGGACGGCGATCGAGCGCACCCACTACATGGAGTCCTCGAAGCTCTTCGTCCCCGTGGACCGGCCCTTCTGGCTGGACAAGGACGAGGAGACCGGCCGGGACGTCATGTCGATGACGCTGACCGACCGGATGACCCGCGGCACCTACCTCCTGGACGAGGGCCCGGACAAGCCGGCCGTCATCTGCCTCTCGTACACCTGGTGCGACGACAGCCTGAAGTGGCTGCCGCTCTCGGCGAACGAGCGGATGGAGGTCATGCTGAAGTCGCTCGGCGAGATCTACCCGAAGGTCGACATCCGGAAGCACATCATCGGCAACCCGGTGACGGTCTCCTGGGAGAACGAGCCCTACTTCATGGGCGCCTTCAAGGCGAACCTGCCGGGCCACTACCGCTACCAGCGCCGCCTGTTCACGCACTTCATGCAGGACCGGCTGCCCGAGGACAAGCGGGGCATCTTCCTCGCCGGCGACGACATCTCCTGGACGGCCGGCTGGGCCGAGGGCGCGGTGCAGACGGCGCTCAACGCGGTCTGGGGCGTCATGAACCACTTCGGTGGTGCGACCGACGGCACCAACCCGGGCCCGGGCGACGTGTACGACGAGATCGCCCCGGTCGAGCTGCCGGAGGACTGATCCCGGTTCCTAAGGGCGTGCCAGTGGGGTGAGCAGCATCCGCCCCACCAGGCCCACCGACCGGTCGAGGCGCTCGGTGAACTCGCCGGCGAGCTCGGGCAGGCCGCGCAGCTGCCAGAGCGAGCGGGCCGCGAGCCAGGCGCCGTCCCTGGCCCGGTCCAGGCTCCAGCAGCCGAGCAGATGCGTGAGCGGGTCCGCGACCTCCAGGAGGTCCGGGCCCGGCATCAGTTCCTCCCGGATGCGCTCCTCCAGGAGGACGAGGATGTCGCCGACCCGGTCGAACTCGTCCTCCAGGTCGGCCGGCGCGCACTCCAGGATCCGGCAGGCGTCGACCACCGCGAGGGCCAGGTCGTGCCCGATGTGGGCGTTGATCCCGGCGAGCGCGAACTGCAGCGGCCGCACGCCGGGATGGCGCCGGTAGTGGAAGAGGGGCCGCCAGCAGGCCGGCGCGGGACGGCCGCCGGCGACGGCGTCGACCGCCGCGAGATAGCGCTCGGCGAACCGTACGTCGAGGGTCGCGGCGGCCCGCCGGTCGGCGAAGGTGCCCGCCTCGATGGCGTGGGCGATCTCCTCGGTGACCGTCAGGTAGACCCGGTTGAAGACGGCGACCCCGTCGGCCGGATGCCATGCGCCCCGCAGGGCCCGCATCCGGTCCACCACGGGGTCGACCGCCAGGAACTGCCCGATCCGCTCTTCGGTCCGCTGGGTCTGCGCCATGGGGGCAGGCTCCCAGCCGCCGGGCCCGGGAGGGAACTCCTCGGGCCCGGCTTACCCAGAACGGGCGAATCACTCAGTTCTTCGACACGTCGTCCGCGTCCGTCTCGTACGAGCTGGTGCCGGCGTCCAGGAGCGGTTCCTGCGTCTTGAGGTGGGCCGGGGCGAAGGCCCGCAGCACGTGGTAGCCGGTGATGACGACGATCGTGCCGAGCGCGATGCCGCCCAGCTCGAAGGTGTCGGTGAAGGTCAGCTTCACGCCGCCGACGCCGATGATGATGCCGGCGGCGGCCGGGACCAGGTTGAGCGGGTTGCGCAGGTCGACCTCGGCGTTGATCCAGATCTGGGCGCCGAGCAGGCCGATCATGCCGTAGAGGATCACGGTGATGCCGCCGAGGACTCCGCCGGGGATCGCGGCGACGACCGCGCCGAACTTGGGGCAGAGGCCGAAGAGCAGCGCGAAGCCGGCGGCGGCCCAGTAGGCGGCGGTCGAGTAGACGCGGGTCGCGGCCATGACGCCGATGTTCTCGGAGTACGTGGTGTTGGGCGGGCCGCCCACGCCGGTGGACAGCATGGACGCGACGCCGTCGGCGGCGATCGCGGTGCCGAGCTGGTCGTCCAGCGAGGTGCCGGTCATCTCGCCGACGGCCTTGACGTGACCGGCGTTCTCGGCGATCAGCGCGATGACGACGGGCAGCGCGACCAGGATCGCGGACCACTCGAAGCTGGGCCCGTGCAGGGACGGCAGGCCGATCCAGTCGGCCTTGGAGACGCCGGAGAGGTCGAGCCGCCAGTGGTCGGTGACCTGGCCGCTCGCGGACTGCGAGTGGATCCTGCCGAAGACCAGGTCGAAGACCCAGGAGATGCCGTAGCCGAAGACCAGGCCGAGGAAGATCGCGATCCGGGACCAGAAGCCGCGCAGACAGACCACGGCCAGACCGGTGAACAGCATCACGAGCAGGGCCGTCCACTGGTCCTGCGGCCAGTACGTCGACGCCGTGACCGGCGCCAGGTTGAAGCCGATCAGCATGACGACCGCGCCGGTCACGACCGGCGGCATCGCCGCGTGGATGATCCGCGCGCCGAACCTCCGGACGGCGAGACCGGCCAGGAAGAGCACCCCGCCGACGACGAACACCGCGCCGGTGACGGTGGCGCTGGTGCCGCCCGAGGCCCGGATGGCGGCGGCGACGCCGACGAAGGAGAGCGAGCAGCCCAGGTAGGACGGGACGGTGCCGCGGGTCGCGAGCAGGAAGATCGCGGTGGCGACGCCGGACATCATGATCGCGAGGTTCGGGTCGAGACCCATGAGCACCGGGGCGACGAACGACGCCCCGAACATGGCGACGACGTGCTGGGCGCCGAGGCCGACCGTCCGGGGCCAGGAGAGCCGCTCGTCCGGGCGGACGACGGCTCCCGGAGCGGGTGTTCTCCCGTCGCCGTGCAGGGTCCAGCGCACGCCGAGGTTCATGAGGTCGCTCCCGTTCTCCGGTTCCGGCGGCCGCGTCGGGACCGCGAAAGATCAGCCACATGCTATGTGCCGCCGCCGGACCGGGGCCCTCGGGACGCAGGGCCCGTGCGCTACCCCACCGGACCGGCGCTCTTCGCGGGCGCGGGCTTCCCCGACGCCGTCTCCCGCCCTCCGGCCCTGAGCACGCTCGCGCCGAGCACCAGCCCCAGGGCCAGCAGGGTGACCAGGCCGAAGGAGAAGACCAGCGAGGTCGCGTCGGCGATGCCGCCGATCGCCGAGGGGGCGATGAGACCCGAGGTGTACGTGATGGTGGCGACGCCCGCGATGGCCTGGCTCGGGTTCGGGCCGCTGCGCCCGGCGGCGGCGAAGGCCAGCGGGACGACGACCGCGATCCCGAGCCCGATCAGACCGAATCCGGCCATCGTGACGGCGGCGTGCGGGGCGAGGACCACCAGGGCCCCGCCGAGGGTGGCGACGGCGCCCCCGACCCGTACCGTGCGGACCGCCCCGAAGCGGTCCACCACCCGGTCGCCGGCCAGGCGCGCCACCGCCATCGTCAGCGCGAAGGCGGTCGTGGAGGCGGCCGCGAGCCCCGCCGAGCTGCCCAGCTCGTCCCGGAGGTAGACGGCCGACCAGTCGAGGCTGGCGCCCTCGGCGAAGACCCCGCAGAAGCCGATGGCGCCGATGACCAGCGCGGACCTCGGCGGCAGCGAGAAGCGCGGCGGCGGCTCCTCCTCCGGGGTGCTGCGCACGTCGAGCACGCCCTGGCAGAGGACCAGGCCGAGCGCGGTGAGCACGAGGGCGGCGATCAGGTGGTGCAGCCGGGCGTCGCCGCCGAGGTGGGCGGCGACCGTGCCGGCGGCGGAGCCGAGCAGGGCGCCGATGCTCCACATGCCGTGCAGGCTCGACATGATGGACCTGCCGAGCCGGTTCTCGGTCTCGACGCCGAGCGCGTTCATCGCCACGTCGGACATGCCCGCGGTCGCCCCGTACACGAGGAGGGCGCCGCACAGCCCCCAGACGTTCGGGGCCAGCGAGGGCAGCGTGAGCGAGAGGGTCCACAGGGCGAGCAGGCCGCGCAGCGCCGTGCGGGCGCCGAAGCGGTGGGAGACGGCCCCGGCGAGCGGCATCGCGAGGGAGGCGCCCAGCGCGGGGAAGGCGAGCGCGAGCCCGAGCTGTCCGGCGCTCACGCCCGCGTGCTCCTGGATCCAGGGGATCCGGGTCGCGAAGCTGCCGGTCACCGCGCCGTGGACGCAGAAGACGGCGGCGACGGCGAAGCGCGCCCGCCGGAGGCGATCGGTGCTGGTGACGGTCTCCGCCGCCATGGGCCCTCCCTGGGGTCATGGTGTGCCGGGGGCGCGCGTACGCCGGGGCATACGCGTGCCGTGGTGTGCCGCGTAAACTATCAGGAACCCTGCCTGATAAATAGACCGCGGAAGCGGGTGCCGTTGCCCGCGCGTCTGAGAGGATCACCGCATGGCCGCATCCCCGAGCACCGCACGGGCCATCAACGACCGGTTCGCCCTGCGACTGCTCCAGGACGAAGGCCCGTTGACGGCCACTCAGCTCAAGACGCTCACCGGACTCTCCCGCCCCACCGTCGCCGACCTCGTCGAGCGGCTCCAGGGCTCCGGTCTCGTCCACGTCGTCGGCGAGGCCGGGGCCGAGCGCCGCGGCCCCAACGCCAAGCTGTACGGGATCGTCGCCGACCGCGCCCACCTCGCCGCCCTCGACGTCCGCACCCGCTCGGTCTCCGTCACCGTCGCCGACCTCCTCGGCACCACGCTCGCCGAGGCCTCCGTCCCCGTCGGCGACGACAGCGGCACGGGACCCGCCGTCGAGAAGGCGGTCGCGCTCCTGGAGCGGGCCGTGCAGGCAGCGGGTGCCGACCGCCTGCACAGCGTCGTCGTCGGCGCCCCCGGGCTCATCGACCCCGCCACCGGCGAACTGCGCGACTCCTCGGGACTGCCCGCCTGGCACCGCCGGTTCGTCGGCGTCCTCCAGGAGCGGCTGCCCGCCCACGTCCTCGTCGAGAACGAGACCAACCTCGCCGCCGTCGCCGAGCTCCGCGAGGGTGCGGCCCGCGACCGCGAGGACTTCGTCCTGCTCTGGCTCGGCCAGGGCGTCGGCGCCGCCGTCGTCCTCGACGGCCGGCTGCGCCGAGGAGCCTCCGGCGGCGCGGGGGAGATCGGCTTCCTGCCGGTCCCCGGCACCTCCGGACTCCCCTCGGCCACCGGCTGCGACGGCGGCTTCCACGAGCTGGCCTGCACGGCGGCCGTCGGGGCCCTCGCCGCCGCCCACGGCCTCGACCCGGCCGACGCGCTCGGAGCGGGCCACGGACCCTTCCTCGACGCCCTGGCCCGCCGCCTCGCCGTCGGCGCGGCGGCCGTCGTCTCCGTCCTGGACCCCGGCTGCGTGGTCCTCGCCGGAGAGACCGGCCACGCGGGCGGCGCCGGGCTCGCCGCGCGCGTGGAGGCCGAACTCGCGGAGCTCTCCCCGCTGCGGACGGAGGTCCGCGCGACGGCCCTGGGCGACGCGGCGGTCCTCCGCGGCGCCCTCCTCCGGGCGCGGGACGCGGCCCAGGACGAGCTGTTCCCGTAGGGCCGCCGCCGAAGAACGGGAGCGGGAACGCCACCGCGCCGCGCCCCGGACAGGGGAGCGCGGCGCGGTGGGCCCGGCGACGGCAAGGGCCGTGAGCGTCCGCCGCCGGGGGGGCTGTCGGAGGAGCGTGTCAGCAGGCGCCGAGGTCCTTCCAGACGCCCCAGTCACCGGTCGTGCCCGGCTCCTCGTTCTGCGTCCACCACTGGGCCTTCCACTGGTGGCCCTTGTGGGAGACGAGCGAGCCGCCGGTGTAGACCTGGCCTGCCACGTACGCCGGGGCGGTGCAGCCCGTGGTGGGCGGCGTCGTCGGAGGCGTGGTCGGGGGAGTGGTCGTCGGCGGGGTGGTGGGCCCCGTGGTCGGGGGCGTGGTCGGCGGGGTGGTGGTGCCCGGCTCCACGACCGTCGTGCCGCGCGCCAGGTCACCGGCGAGGGCGTACGTCGTGCCGTTGATGTTCACCGTCCAGTCGGAGGGGGTGGACACCGGCAGGTAGTAGTTGAAGGCCAGGTCGACCGTCGCGCCCGGGGCCAGCGACTGCCAGGCGGGGAGCTTCAGGGAGACGCGGTGGAAGTCGCCCTTCAGGCCGCCCACGTTGGAGCCCGTGTGGTCGCTGCTGATGACCTTCGTGCCGAAGCCGGACTGGTCGGAGGCGTTGGCCGGCGCCGAGGTGCCGTAGTCGAACTGGAACTCCGTGCCGCCGGGCAGCGTCGTCGCCGTGTTGTTGGTGATCTTTATCTTCGGCGTGATCGGGTAGTTCGAGTCGCCCAGCTTGAACTCGGTGAACCGGGTGTCGATCTTCACGGCCTGCGTCGGCAGCGCCTTGTTCGACTTCTTCGCGCCGTACGGGGTGGCCGCCTTGAACTTGTCGTACATCAGCGAGGTGAGCGTGGAGCCCATCTCGTACTGTCCCTTGGCCGCGTTCCAGCCGTAGTCGCCGGCCATCTCCCAGACCATGGTGCCGCCGATGCCCTTGCTGACCACGTAGTCGGCCTTCGCGGCCACCGACTGCTCGTCCTCGGTGGAGAGGAAGACCTTCTTCTCGGCGTTCCACAGCCACGGCGCGACCAGGGTCGGGTCGTACTTGCGGGCGTAGGTGCCGGTCAGCGTGGTGTTCGCCGGGAAGCCGTACCGGGTGACGTAGTCGCCGACGATCCCCTTCTCGAGGTTCTTGGCGTGCCACATCGGGTTGGAGCCGGCGGGCGACTCGGCGCCGTTGGTGTCCTTGTCGTGCCAGAGGTTGTCGATGCCGGTGGCGCCGTCGCCGCACTTGGTCAGGCCGGCCCCGGCCGGGCAGGTGGTCGCGGAGGCCTTGCCCCACAGGCCGTCGGTGCCGCCCTGCACGTTCTTGTGGCCGCGGGTGTAGTAGGGCAGGCCGATGTTGATGCGGCCGGCCGGCATGGAGCCGCGGAAGTAGTGGTACGCCCAGTCGGTGTTGAGGTAGCCGATGGAGCCGTACTGCGAGGAGCCGTAGACGTTGGCCGCGGCGAGCTCGGCGTCCTTGCCGTCGTCGAAGAGGGAGGCGTTGGGGCCGACGTACTCGTTCCAGGCGCCGTGCAGGTCGTAGGACATGATGTTGACGTAGTCCAGGTACTTCTGCATCTGGAAGGTCTCCATGCCGCGCAGCAGATAGCCGGAGGAGGGGGCGGCGACGGTCAGCAGGTAGTGCCTGCCGTCGGCGGCGCCGGCCGTGTCCAGCTTCTCGCGCAGGGACTTCATGAGGGCCGCGTAGCCCTGCACGAGCCCGGCACGGCGCGCGTTGGAGATCTGCCAGTCGAGCGGGTTGCCCGCGTCCTTCATCGTGGTCGGGTACTCGTAGTCGATGTCGACGCCGTTGAACCCGTACTTGCGGATGAAGTCGACGGCCGAGTTCGCGAAGGTGTCGATCCCGGCCTGGTTGACCGAACCGTCGGCGTTGGTGGCCATCGAGTAGAAGCCGCCGGAGTTCACCCGGTCGCCGTTGTCCGCGAAGTAGCCGCCGGTCTCCGCCCAGCCGCCGACCGAGATCAGCGTCTTGACGTTCGGGTGCTGCTTCTTGAACTTGTTGAGCAGGTTGAAGTGGCCCTTGTAGGCGTACGCGGGGTCCATCTCGGCGCCGGCGACACCGGGCCAGGTCATCCCGGTGGCGGCGTTCTCCGGGCCGTCCGTGCCCACGGAGAGCTTGTTGTCGCCGCCGATGTGACCGAAGGCGTAGTTGATGTGGGTGATCTTGTCCCACGGGATGTCCTTGGCCAGGTACGCGGGCTGGCCGTTCTTGCCGGTGCGCCAGCCGGTGAAGTAGCCGATGACCCGGCGCTGGTGGTCCGCGCCCATCTTCTCGCGGCCCTCGGTGTCGTAGACCGAGCAGTACGGGACGTCGACGCCCGGCGTCTTGTAGAGCCCGTCGGGGCGACAGGACTCGTTGTCGGCCGCGTACGAGACGCCGCCGGAGAGCGAGCTGAGCAGCAGCCCGGCGACGGCGGCACCGGACGCGAGCAGCGGGGCTCTCTTGGTCGTGGGGGACAGCACGATCGGGTCCTCCTCGGGGAGGGGAAGAAAACACGCAACGAACAAGGGGGTGGTACGTGTTGGGTCCGTGGAGTGCGCACGCCGACGGACCGTTACCTCGGAGGTGACACGGAGATTAAGAGGACTAGACCAGTGCGTCAATAGGTCTGGACCATAGGAGAGTTCCAGGGGGCCTGTGAGCCAACCCACAGGGTTCCGGCCCGTCGCTCCTCGTGAGCCGTGGCACACTGGCCCTGTATCAGCAGCAGCGCACTCCGGGGTCGGTGTAATTCCGAACCGGCGGTATAGTCCGCGACCCGTCCGCAAGCCAGCGGCCGGTTGACCAGGTGAGATTCCTGGACCGACGGTGAAAGTCCGGATGGGAGGCAGTGCGCGGCGGGCGACCCCCTTCCAGGGGTGTGCCGGCCGTACGTCCGCTGGTGGCCGCTTTCGTCGGTGCACCCATGGACCTCCGGCCGTACCGGCACACCCCGTGCGAAGCGTCGTACCCGCTCTCTGTCGTCATCGACAGGCCCCGGAGTCCGTGCCCGAAGAGGCAGGAGGACCCGGTGGCCCAGCAGGCCGACATCACCGCCATGCGACGCGCCGTCGAGCTCGCCGCGCGCGCTCTCGGCGCCACCAGCCCCAACCCGGTCGTCGGGTGCGTCGTCACCGACGCCTCCGGCCACCAGGTCGGCGAAGGCTTCCACCAGGGCGCCGGCGGCCCCCACGCCGAGGTCCACGCTCTGCGCGCGGCCGGCGTCCTGGCCCGCGGCGGCACCGCGTACGTCACCCTCGAACCCTGCGACCACACCGGCCGCACCGGCCCCTGCACCCAGGCCCTGATCGAGGCCGGGATCAGCCGGGTCGTGTACGCGGTCGGCGACCCGAACCCGCAGGCCGCGGGCGGCGCCGACACCCTCCGCGCCGCCGGGGTCGAGGTCGAGCAGGGCCTCCTGGAGGACGAGGCCGAGGCCGGCAACATCGCCTGGCTCACCTCCGTGCGCCGCGGCCGCCCCTTCGTCCGCTGGAAGTACGCCGCCACCCTCGACGGCCGGATCGCCGCCGCCGACGGCACCTCCCGGTGGATCAGCTCCGCCGAGTCCCGTGCCGACGTCCACCGGCTGCGCGCCGAGGCCGACGCCGTCGTCGTCGGCTCCGGCACCGCCCGCACCGACGACCCCCACCTGGCCGTACGGGGGATCGAAGGCGCCGTCCAGCCGCTGCGGGTCGTCGTCGACACCGAGGCGAGCGCCGTCAAGCCCGGCGCCCGGGTCCTCGACGAGGCCGGCCCCACGCTGATCGCGATCGCCGAGGACGCCGAGACCACGCTCACGGACGTCGTACGGCTCCCCAGGGCCGAGCGCGGCCTCGCCGTCCCCGCCCTCCTGGACGCCCTCCACGCGCGCGGCGTCCGCTCGGTCCTCCTGGAAGGCGGCCCCACCCTCGCGGGCGCCTTCATCGCCGCGGGCGCCGTCGACCAGGTCGTCGGCTACCTCGCCCCGGTCCTCCTCGGCGCGGGCCCCACCGCCCTCGCCGACGCCGGAATCTCCACCCTCACCGAGGCGTTGCGGCTCGACATCACCGAGACCGCGCGCATCGGATCCGACCTCCGCATCACCGCCACCCTCAAGGGAGCCTGACCGTGTTCACCGGAATCGTCGAAGAACTGGGCGAGGTCGTCGCCGTCGAGCAGCTGGAGGACGCCTCCCGCTTCCGGCTGCGCGGCCCCCTGGTCACGGAAGGCGCCCAGCACGGCGACTCCATCGCCGTCAACGGTGTCTGTCTCACGGTCGTCGAGTTCGGCGACGGCGAGTTCACCGCCGACGTCATGGCCGAGACCCTCAAGCGGTCCAGCCTCGGCGCCCTCGAAGTCGGCTCCCGGGTCAACCTGGAGCGGCCCATGGCCGTCGGCGGCCGCCTCGGCGGTCACATCGTCCAGGGCCACGTCGACGGCACCGGCACCATCCTGGAGCGGACCCCGTCCGAGCACTGGGAACTGGTCAAGGTCGGCCTGCCCGCCCACCTCTCCCGGTACGTCGTCGAGAAGGGCTCGATCACGGTCGACGGCGTCAGCCTCACCGTCGTCGAGGTCGCCGACGACTGGTTCACCATCAGCCTCATCCCGACCACCCTCGACCTGACCACGCTCGGCATCAAGCAGTCCGGCGACCCGGTCAACCTCGAAGTGGACGTCATCGCCAAGTACGTCGAGCGGCTGCTCGGCACCGACGCCAAGGAGAACGAGAAGTGAACTGGCTCAACTCCGAGGCGTTCACGGTCCTCGACCAGAAGATCATCTGGTCCGACATGATCGGCAACATCTTCGGACTGGCTGCCCTCACCCTCGGATGGCGCCGCTCCGTCTGGACCTGGCCCGTGCAGTTCCTGGCCGGCCTCGTCCTCTTCGGCGCCTTCTTCGGCCACCTCGCCGGCAGCGCCGGCAAGCAGGTCGTCGTCATGCTCGTGGCCCTCTACGGCTGGTGGCAGTGGCAGCGCCGCAAGGGAGAGGGGACGGACGGCCAGATCGCCGTGCGCTTCGCCACCTGGGTCGAGCGCGCCGCCATGATCGCCGCGGCCGCCGTCGGCACCGTCGCCGTGGCCCTGCTCTTCCAGGCCTTCCCGAACCTGTCCTGGGACCCGTGGCCCGACGCGTACATCTTCGTGGGCACCATCGTGGCCATGTACGCCCAGGCCCGGGGCATGGTCGAGTTCTGGTTCGCCTGGCTGCTGGTCGACCTGGTCGGCGTCCCGCTGAACTTCGCCAACGGCTACGCCTTCTCCGGCTTCGTCTACGTCATCTACGGCGCGCTCGTCCTGTGGGGCATGCGCGACTGGTGGCTGCGCTCCCGCACCACCACCGTCCTGGAAGGAGCCCACGCGTGAACGCCCATTCCCTCTGGGACGCCACCGACCTGGCCCTCGACCCCGTCGAGCAGGCCATCCGCGACATCGCCGCCGGCCGTCCCGTCGTCGTCGTCGACGACGAGGACCGCGAGAACGAGGGCGACCTCGTCATCGCCGCCGAGAAGGCCACCCCCGAGATCGTCGCCTTCATGATGAGCGAGTGCCGCGGCCTGATCTGCGCCCCCATGGAGGACGAGGAGCTGCGGCGCCTCGAACTCCCGCAGATGGTCGAGCACAACACCGAGTCGATGCGCACGGCCTTCACCGTCTCCGTGGACGCGTCCCCCGCCCACGGCGTCACCACCGGCATCTCCGCCGCCGACCGCGCCACCACCCTGCGGATGCTGGCCTCCGGCCGCCACGAGCCGGGCGACTTCGTCCGCCCCGGCCACATCTTCCCGCTGCGCGCCAAGCCCGGCGGCGTCCTCGCCCGCAACGGACACACCGAGGCCGCCGTCGACCTCGCCCGCCTCGCCGGCCTCCGCCCGGCCGGCGCGATCGTCGAGATCGCCGGCGAGGACGGCGTGATGCTGCGCCTGCCCGAACTGGTGCCCTTCGCCCGCAAGCACGGCCTGACGATCATCTCCATCGAGGACCTGATCGCCTACCGCCGCTCCGCAGAGCCGACCGTCCGCCGCGAGGCCGAGGTCCAGCTCCCCACCGCACACGGCGAGTTCACCGCGTACGGCTACCGCTCCACCGTCGACGGCGTCGAGCACGTCGCCCTCGTCCACGGCGAGATCGGCGACGGCGAGGACGTCCTCGTCCGGGTCCACTCCGAGTGCCTGACCGGCGACATCTTCCAGTCGCAGCGCTGCGACTGCGGCCCCCAGCTGCAGGCCTCCATGGAGCGGATCACCGAGGCCGGGCGCGGCGTCGTCGTCTACCTGCGCGGCCACGAGGGCCGCGGCATCGGGCTGCTGTCCAAGCTGCGCGCGTACGAGCTCCAGGAGCGCGGCCGCGACACCCTCGACGCCAACCTGGAGCTCGGACTGCCCGCCGACGCCCGCGACTACGCGGCCGGCGCGCAGATCCTCGGGGACCTCGGCGTCCGCAGCCTGCGCCTGCTGACCAACAACCCCGACAAGATCGACGCCCTCACCCGGCACGGCCTGAGGGTCGAGGGCCGGGAGCCCATGCCGGTCCAGGCCGGCGAGCACAACCTCCGCTACCTGCGCACCAAGCGGGACCGGATGGGGCACGACCTGCCCTGGCTGGACGGCTCCCCGGCCTCCACCTGCGGCAACCAGTAACCACACACGTACGAAACGGCTAGGAGAGACATGAGCGGCAAGGGCGCACCCGTCCTCAGCGTGAAGAACTGCGGCGACCTCCGGGTGGCGGTCATCGCGGCGCAGTGGCACGAGAAGATCATGGACGGTCTCGTCGACGGCGCCCTGCGCGCCCTCGGCGAACTCGGCATCGACGAGCCGACGCTGCTGCGCGTCCCCGGCAGCTTCGAGCTCCCGGTCGTGGCGAAGGTCCTCGCCGGGCGCGGCTACGATGCCATCGTGGCGCTCGGCGTCGTCATCCGCGGCGGAACGCCGCACTTCGAGTACGTGTGCCAGGGCGTCACCCACGGCCTCACCCAGGTCTCGATCGACACCGGCGTACCCGTCGGATTCGGCGTCCTCACCGTCGACAACGAGGAGCAGGCGCTCGACCGCGCCGGCCTCGAAGGATCCTCCGAGGACAAGGGCCACGAAGCGGTCACCGCCGCCGTCGCCACGGCCACCACCCTGCGCACGGTCAGCGAGCCCTGGCGCTAGTGACGCGACCCTCACCCCGTACTCTTAGGACCATCATGGCGAACAAAACCTTCGAAGAGCTCTTCGCCGAGCTCAAGCTCAAGGCCGAGACCGGCGACCCGGCCACCTCCCGCACCGCGGAACTGGTGGACAAGGGCGTCCATGCCATCGGCAAGAAGGTCGTCGAAGAGGCCGCCGAGGTCTGGATGGCCGCCGAGTACGAGGGCAAGGAAGCGGCCGCCGAGGAGATCTCGCAGTTGCTGTACCACGTCCAGGTGATGATGGTCGCCCGCGGGATCTCGCTCGACGACGTCTACGCCCACCTCTGAGCACCACCCAGAAAAGCCGCACACCCTCCCCAGAACTCCCAGGCAAAGGAAGCTCACCCCATGCTGCGCATCGCCGTCCCCAACAAGGGTTCCCTCTCCGGACCTGCGTCGGCAATGCTCCATGAGGCCGGCTACCGCCAGCGCAAGGAGTCCAAGGAGCTCGTGGTCATCGACCCCGACAACGAGGTCGAGTTCTTCTACCTGCGGCCGAAGGACATCGCGATCTACGTCGCCTCCGGGAAGCTGGACATCGGCATCACCGGCCGTGACCTGCTCCTGGACTCCGGAGCCAGCGCCGAGGAGATCCTCGCGCTGAACTTCGGCCGCTCCACCTTCCGCTACGCCACCCGCCCGGGCACCGCGAACGGCCCCGAGGACTTCGGCGGCATGACGATCGCCACCTCCTACGAGGGCATCGTCGCCAAGCACCTCGCCGACCAGGGCATCGACGCCTCCGTCGTCCACCTGGACGGCGCCGTCGAGACCGCGATCCAGCTGGGCGTCGCCCAGGTCATCGCGGACGTCGTGGAGACCGGCACCAGCCTGCGCAACGCGGGCCTGGAGGTCATCGGCGAGCCGATCCTGACCTCCGAGGCCGTCGTCATCCGCCGCCACGGCGCCTCGGACGACCACCCGCAGGTGCAGCAGTTCATGCGCCGCCTCCAGGGCGTCCTGGTCGCCCGCTCGTACGTGATGATGGACTACGACTGCCGGGCCGAGCACCTGGAGCAGGCCGTCGCCCTCACCCCGGGCCTGGAGTCGCCGACCGTCTCCCCGCTGCACAACGAGGGCTGGGTCGCCGTCCGTGCGATGGTCCCCGCGAAGGAGGCGCAGCGGATCATGGACGACCTGTACGAGATCGGCGCCCGCGCCATCCTCACCACCGCCATCCACGCCTGCCGCCTCTGACGGCCCGCACGCCCACCAGGCAGCTCCAGGCACCTTCAGGCACCGAGGAACCCCCGATGTCCCAGACCGCACCGCCCGCCCTCCCGGTCACCTTCCGTCCCGGGCGCACCCGGGCCGTCCTGCTGACCATGAGCGTCGCGATCTTCGTGGTCATCACCGCCGTCGCGATGATGCTGGAGCGGCTGGGACCGGGGGAGCGCGCCAGCTTCGTGTTCACCGCCGCGTTGCTGTCCGGGGTCCTCGTCCTGCTGAGCCGCCCCAAGGTCGTCGCCGACGACGAGGGCGTCACGGTCGTCAACATCGTCAGGACCCGGCGCCTCGCCTGGGCGGAGATCCTCAAGGTCAACCTCCGCCCCGGCGACCCCTGGGTCTTCCTCGACCTCAGCGACGGCACCAGCCTTCCGGCGCTCGGCATCCAGCCCGGCATCGCCAGGGAATCGGCGATCCGCGACGCCCGAGCCCTGCGGGCCCTCGCGGACAGCCACGGGACGGGCTCGGAAACCCACTGAGACCCTGAGCCGGACCGGGGCGAACCCCGGTCCGTCCCCCATCCGGGGCCGACCCCCTGCCCCTCGGGGCGTTCACGTGACTACTCTGGAGACGGTGGTGCCGAGCGGCACCACCGTCTCGCGTGTGCAGGGCCGCTGCCGCGGCCCGCGAGACCACCCTTCGACCCGAGGAGTGACTCCCTCCAGCAATGGACGGATCGTCCGGTAGTACCTGCGCCGCCCCCTCCCCGGAGGCGGCGGCATGATCATCTCCCTTCTGCTGCTCTTCGCCGCCTTCCTCCTGATCCTCGCCAACGGCTTCTTCGTGGCCGCCGAGTTCGGTCTCGTGACCGTCGAGCGCGCCGAGGCCGAGCGGGCAGCGGCCGACGGCGACCGGCGTGCCCGCACCGTCGTCACCGCGCTGCGCGAGCTGTCCTTCCAGCTCTCCGGCACCCAGCTCGGCATCACGATCACCTCGCTGGTCGTCGGCATGCTCGCCGAGCCCGCGCTCGCCGGGCTGCTGCATGGGCCGCTCACCGCGACCGGACTGCCCGAAGGGGCCGTCTCCGGGATCTCGGTGGTGATCGGCATGCTGCTCGCCTCCGCCGTCCAGATGGTGGTCGGCGAGCTCGTCCCGAAGAACTGGGCGGTCTCCCGGCCGCTCCAGGTCGCCCGTTTCGTCGCCACCCCGCAGCGGCGCTTCTCGGCGCTGTTCCGGCCGGTGATCTCCCTGCTCAACCGGGTCGCCAACCGGCTGGTACGGCTCCTGGGCGTCGAGCCCACCGAGGAGCTGGACTCGGTCCGCACCCCCGGCGAGCTCGTCTCGCTGGCCCGGCACTCCGCCCAGGCCGGCGCGCTCGAACAGGACACCGCCGACCTCTTCGTACGGACCCTGAGCCTCGGCGGCCTCACCGCCGAGCAGGTCATGACCCCGCGGGTGAAGGTGAACGCCCTCCAGTGGGACGCCACCGCGGCCGACGTCCTCAACCTCACCCGGGCCACCGGCCTCTCGCGCTTCCCGGTCTACCGCGACCGCATCGACGAGATCGTCGGCATGGTCCACCTCAAGGACGCGCTCGCCGTCGCCCCGCACGCCCGCCTGCGCACCCCCGTCGGACGGATCGCGGTCCCGCCGCTCCTCGTCCCCGAGACGCTGCCCGTCCAGACGCTCCTGGAGCGGCTGCGCCGGGAGCAGCCGATCGCGGTGGTCGTCGACGAGTACGGCGGCACGGCCGGCGTCGTCACCCTGGAGGACATCGTGGAGGAGCTCGTCGGCGAGGTCCGCGACGAGCACGACACCGCCGCCGACGGGCGGCCCGAGCTGGCCGCGGCGCCCGCCGAGGACGGCCGTCCCGCCTGGGAGGCCGACGGCTCCTGCCGGGTCCACACCCTGCGCCGGATAGGCCTCGACGTGCCCGACGGGCCGTACGAGACCGTCGCCGGGCTCGTCGCCGACCTCCTCGGGCGCATTCCGGCCCCCGGGGACCGGGCCGAGCTGCCCGGCTGGCGGCTCTCGGTGCGCCAGGTCGACCGCTACCGCGCCGAGCGCGTACGGATCGTCAGGACGGCCCCCGACACGGACCCGGCCGGAAAGCCGGCCTCAGGCCCGGACCCGGTCGAGCCCTCCGTCCACGACGCGGACCGGGTGGGGACGTCGGTCTCCGACGTGGACTGGGCGGGGACGTCGGTCTCCGGCTCGGACCGGGTCGGGGCGTCGGTCTCCTCCGGCACGGACCCGAGCGGGGCCTCGGCCCCCGGTTCGGGGCCGGGCGCGGCGGGCGCCGCCCCGGTGCCCGTTCCTGCGGAGGCGGGCCGATGAGCACCCTGCAACTCCTCTTCGCCGTCCTCCTGGTCCTCGCCAACGGCTTCTTCGTCGGGGCCGAGTTCGCCCTCGTCTCCGTCCGGCGCAGCCAGATCGAGCCGCTCGGCGGAGCCAGGGCCAAGCAGGTCCTGCACGGCCTGGAGAACCTGCCGCAGATGATGGCCGCCGCCCAGTTCGGCATCACCGTCTGTTCCCTGACGCTCGGCGCCGTCGCCGAGCCGACCGTCGCCCGGCTCCTCGAACCGGTCTTCCACTCGATCGGCGTCCCGGAGGGGCTGATCCATCCGCTCGGCTACGTCATCGCCCTCGCCGCGGTCGTCTTCCTCCACCTCGTCATCGGCGAGATGGTCCCGAAGAACCTGGCGATGGCGGACCCCGAGCGCACCGCCCTCTGGCTCGCCCCCGGCCTCGTCGGCTTCGCCCGGCTCTGCCGGCCGGTCACGGCCGCGCTCGGGGCCTGCGCCCGGCTGGTCCTGCGGGCGTTCAAGGTCGAGCCCAAGGACGAGGTGGAGGCGGTCTTCACCAGCGCCCAGCTCGGCCGTCTCGTGGAGGACGCGGGCCAGGCGGGGCTGCTCGACCCGGTCGAGCAGGAGCGCTTGGAGGACGCCCTCGAACTGGGCAGCCGCCCGGTGACGGACGTCCTCATCGCCTCCGCCTCCCTCGTCACGGTCCCGCCGTCGGTCACCCCGCGCGAGATCGAGGAGCTGACCGTACGGACCGGGTACTCCCGCTTCCCGGTCCGCGCCGAGGGCCGGGCGACCTTGATGGGCTTCGTGCACGTGAAGGACGTCCTGGACCTGGAGGAGCGGGAGCGGGCGGTGCCGCAGCGGCTGTGGCGCCCGATGGCGACGCTCCGCGCCGAGCTGCCGCTCGACGACGCCCTCACCGTGATGCGCCGCGCCGCCACCCATCTGGCGCAGGTCGCGGACGGCTCGGGCCGGGTCCTGGGCCTGGTCGCCCTGGAGGACGTCCTGGAGATGCTGGTGGGCGAGGTCCGCGACCCCGCGCACCGCGTCCAGCCGGTCCCGGCGCGCACGGTCCGGTGACCCGAGGGGGCCCACCGGGGCTCCAGGGCCTGTCCGACCCTGATCGACAAGACACCCCCTAGTAACCCGGGGGCTCCTGCTGCGGGCCGCGGTCGACCGGACCGCGGCCCGACAGGACCTCGCCGTACGCCTGCATGAGGTCGGCGAGCCGGAGGGTGGCGAGGTCCTCCCGGCTCGGGGTCCCCGGGTATCCGGAGAGCCGCAGGTCCCGGTAGGCGCAGGACTTCTCGTACAGGGTGCGCAGGAAGCGGCCGTTGCCGAGCTCGTCGATCCAGCCCTGGTCGACGACGTGTCCGCTGATCGAGCGGAGCTCGTCGAGGGCCTCCTCGTCCCAGCCGTCCCCGTTGGCCGCCGCGAGGACCTCGCCGATGGCGGTGAGTTCCAGCGGGCGGTACGAGGGGAAGTCGACGCGGGTGGTGAACCGGGAGGACAGCCCGGGGTTGGTGCTGAGCAGCCGGTCCATGCCCTCGGGGTAGCCGGCCAGGATGACCACGAGGTGGTCGCGGTTGTCCTCGGCCCGCTTCAGGAGCACCTGGAGGGCCTCGTCCCCGTAGGCGTCGCCCTTGCTGTAGCCGGTGTTGGAGAGCGCGTAGGCCTCGTCGACGAACAGCACCCCGCCGACCGCCGAGTCGATCAGCTCATTGGCCTTGACCGCCGTCTGGCCCAGGAACTCGCCGACCATGTCGGCCCGTTGGGCCTCCACGAGATGGTCGCCGCCGAGCAGTCCGAGGGCGTAGAAGACCCGACCGAGGATCCTTGCGACCGTGGTCTTCCCGGTGCCCGAGGGGCCGGAGAAGACGAAGTGGCGCTTGGGCGGCTGGACCGGAAGGCCCTGCCCGGCCCGGAGCCGTGCCATCTCCAGCTGCGCCGAGAGCGCCTTGACCTGGCGCTTGACCGGTTCGAGCCCGACCATGCCCTCCAGTTCGGCGAGCGCCTCCGCGAGGAGCACCGGGTCGGTGGGTCCGGCCGGGAAGCGCGGCGGAGAGGGCTGCCCGGGCAGCGGGGCCTTCTGCCGTACGGTCTCCGGCGGTGTGACGGGGGCGGCCGGCGGCACCGGTTCGGGCGCGAGCAGCAGCCCGTCGCCGAGTCCGCCCGCCTCGGGCTCGGCGCCCGGCACGGTGTCCACCGCGTCCTGCCCGAGACCCCCGCCGAGGGTGCCCATCGCGACCGTCGCGAGCCCGGCCGGGTCGTCCACCCCGTCGTAGCCCTCGAAGCCGTCGTACTCGGCGATCGCCGCGAGCCGCGCCGCCGTGTCCATGAACGCCGGGTCGATCCGGTGCACGGCCCGGTAGAGGGGCAGCGCGGCGGCGCTGCGCCCGGTGCCCTCGTGGGCGCGGGCGAGCCAGTAGCGCAGCTCCTTGCGCTGCGGCTGCTCGCTGCGGCACCGCATCAGCGCGGCCGACAGGAGCGGCTCGGCCTGGCTGTACATCTCCAGGCGCACCCGGGCCATGCCGCCGAAGAGCCCGGCCTCGATGCCGAGCAGCGGGTCGTCGACGAGGGTCTCGGTGTGCCGGACGAGCTGGTCCCAGTCCTTGACGAGATAGGCGCGGCAGGCGTGCAGGAAACGCACCTGCGGGTCGGTGTCGACCGGGGGGAGGCCCGCGAGGGCCCGGTCGAGCTCCGGCACGTGGCGGCCGTCGAGCCAGTGGGAGGCGTGCGCGAGCAGCAGGTCGCGGGGGCTCTCCAGGACCGGCTGCACCCACCAGCCCAGCCAGTACCAGGAGTTGAGGGTGCGTCGGTACCGGGTCCGCTGCTCGCCGAAGCGCTCGCGGTTGCGGTACATGCGCAGCAGCGCGGTCGTGGTGTCGACCCGGAGCGCGTGCAGCCCGAGCCAGGCATCCGCCATCCCGGGGTCGATCCGTACCGCCGTCCGGAACTCGTCCTCCGCCTGCGGATACGCGCCCATCGTGTAGGCGTCGACTCCGCGCAGCCAGGCGAGCTCGGCCGGGGCCTGCGAGCCCTGCGTGCCGATGTCCATCGGGTCCCCCACAACCGTCATCGCATGGACGGGATTTGACCGCACCTGGGGGCATCGTACCTGCGCAGGGGGTGCGCGCTTAAGGAGAAGCGCATGATCCGGAAGCGGTGACCCTGGGTGAGCGTCAGGGGGCGCGAAGGGGGTGGAAGAGGGCTCGGAGGGGGCTTCCGAGGGCAGAACGAAGCCCCCGGTCACGGGGGAACAACCGGGGGCTTCGTGTCTGCGGCGGCTCCGAAAAGCCGCACATTCAGAACGTAAGACCTGTACGCCCCCTCGGTCAAGCGAAGTTGGGGGACTTGCGGAAGCGGACTTCCACCCCCTCAGATCACGGAGAGGGAGCCGTCACCATGCGTGATGATCTGGTGCGCGCCCGCTGTCACGGCCGGCCCAGGAAGCCAGTCGTACCCCTCCTGGCACTCCCGTACCAGGGTGTCGGCGAAGGGCCGGGAGGGGTCCCCGGCGAAATGGCGAGTCTCCGCCACGGTCCAGCCGTCCCAGAAGGAGGACTGCTCCGGACCGTCCCTTCGGCGTCCGCGCGCCCAGGAATCCTCGGCGGCGCGCTCCATCCACAGCAGCCACGCCAGGAACGGCCGCACCACCCGCCGGCCGGCGCCGACGCCCTCGACGAGGACCACCGGGGCCGGAGGCAGCGCCCGCGCCTCCCCGAAGCGCCGCAGCCGCCAGTCGTACGGGCGGTAGGAGGCGGTCTCGCCCCGGGAGAGCGGCTCCAGGACCTGCTCCCGCAGTCGGCCGGTCCACGCGAAGAGCTCCTCGTGGGTGGCGAGGTCGTCGAGGTGGAGGACGGGGGCGTCGCCGAGGGCGGCGGACAGCCGGGCCGTCAGGGTGGACTTGCCGGAGCCCGCGTGGCCGTCGACCGCCACCAGCCGGACCGGTCCGCAGGAGGGCGGCAGCCGGAGCAGCGCGTGGGCCGCGCGGTCGAGGTCGTTCATGGGCCCAGCGTAGGGGAGCGGGGGACCGCCGCAGGTCAGCGAGGTACCGCCGCCAGTGGTGGAGACCAATATTGGTGCGGCGACGCGAGCCGAAGTGCTGGCGGAGGCCCCGCGGAAGCCGGGATAGTGGGCCCGCGCAGCCCCGCCCGTCCACCGGTGCGGAGGCGGTACACCCTGCCTCGGCACTGTCGTACGCCCACCGTTCTCGACTGGGGGTCACCGCCCATGACCAGCTCCACCCCACGCAGAACCGTCCTCGCCGCGGCGCTCGCGGCCGCCGCGGGAACGGCCGCCGCCGCTCCCGCCACCGCCGCGGACCCCGCGACCGCCGCCTGCCCCGACCGCACCGCCTCCGACTGCGCGGCCGACGGCGCCGAGCGGGGCCACGCCCCCGCCGCCGGGCTCGTCGACAACCGCTTCTGGTCCTCGTACACGGACTGGAGGTGCGGCGCGACGGCCGGTACGAAGGCGGTCGCCGGCCTCCGGCCCGGCCTGGTCCTCGCCACCCCCGCCGGGCGCGTCGACTACACCGACCCGCACACCGGCCGCACCTCGGCCTGGGAGTACGCGAGCTGGACCTCGCCCGTCCACACCCCGGCCGTGCCCGCCACCGAGGTCATCGCCTCCTGGAACGCCGCCACCCCGCCCGGCACCTGGCTCCAGGTCGAACTGTCCGGCACGTACTCCGACGCCACCGCCACCCCCTGGTACGTGCTCGGGCGCTGGGCCTCCGGCGACGGCGACATCCGCCGCACCTCGGTCGACGGCCAGACCGACGGCAGGAGCACCGTCTGGACCGACACCTTCGCGATCGACGACGCCGCGAGCGGCCTGCGGCTGCGCTCGTACCGGCTGCGCCTCACCCTCCACCGCGCCCCCGGGACCGACCTCACCCCGACCGTCTGGCGGATCGGCGCCATGGCCTCGGACATCCCGGACCGCTTCACCGTCCCGGCCACCGAGCCGGGCCCCGACCACGAGCTGGACGTCCCGCGCTACTCCCAGAACACCCACGTCGGCCAGTACCCCGAGTACGACAACGGCGGCGAGGCCTGGTGCAGCCCGACCTCCTCCCAGATGATCGTCGAGTACTGGGGACGCCGCCCCTCCGCCGAGCAGCTGGCCTGGGTGAACCCGGCCTTCGCCGACCCGCAGGTCTGCCACGCCGCCCGCTTCACCTACGACCACCAGTACCAGGGCTGCGGCAACTGGCCCTTCAACGCCGCCTACGCGGCCACCTACCCCGACATGAACGCCGTGGTCACCCGGCTGCGCTCGCTCACGGAACTCGAATCACTGGTCCGCGTCGGCATCCCGGCCATAACGTCACAGTCCTTCCGCAAGGAGGAGCTGACCGGGGCCGGGTACGGCACCTCGGGCCACCTGATGACCGTCATCGGCTTCACGACGGCCGGCGACGTCATCGCCAACGACCCCGCTTCCCCCAGCAACGAGGCCGTCCGCCGGGTCTACCGGCGGCGCGAGTGGGAGAACATCTGGCTCCGCACCAAGCGCTACGACGCAAATGGCAAGGTCAGAGGCGGTACGGGGGGTGTCTGCTACATCTTCTGGCCGGTCAAGTCAGCACCAAGTCAGCACCGCGCACTGCGGGCGCTCGGCCTGGTGTGAGCATGTACGGCCCCACGGCCGTCTCGACGACCTGACGGCAGCGCTCCTGGCCGTCCTGCGTGAGGTGGCCGTACCGGTCCACCGTGACCTTGATCGAACGATGTCCGAGCCAGCGAGACACCTCGTGAATGGACACTCCGTTGGTCAGGGCCACGGTGGTCCATTTGTGACGCAAGTCGTGCGGGTTGTATGCGGGAAGCTCGAGCCGCCTGATGGCGCGGTCCCACGACTTGCGCAGAAGATCGGGATACGGCATTCCACCGCTGGCGTTGCGGATCGGAAGCCGGTCGATGAACGGCTCAAGGGAAGCGGGCACGGGTATGTCGCGCCACTCGCCTTCTTTCCGATGCTTCAGCGGTGCATATTTCGGTGTGTACTTTCCGGAAGCGTCCTTGTAGCGAACGACCTGCCGCCGGATTCGTAGAGTGCTGTCGCGCATGTCCTCCGGGAAGACTCCCAGAGATTCCCCGATACGAAGTCCGCAACACGTCATGAGCCATATCGCCGGAGACAGGCGAGGCCCGATCGCCTTGGCGATAGCGGTGATCTCGTCGAAGCTTGGAAGCTTCCTGTCATCGACAGGAATGACAGGGTTCTCCAGCTTCTCGGCCTGCGTCATGGGATTCACGGGAATCCGCCTGTGGCGCACAGCGTGGGAGAACATCGCCGAGAGGGCTATGTGCCGGGACTCGATGGTGTTGAGGGCCGCCCCATCCCGGCGCCAACGTGCGTACAAGCCCTCGACGTCGGCCGCGGTGACCTGCGAGATCATCTTGCTTCCGAGGTGGGGGACCACGTGGAGGCGGACGATGCGCTCGTACGACTCGAGGGTGCCGGCGGAAGCGGTCTTCTTCGCGAGCCAGTCGTCCGCGTACCGGCGGAGCGACACCTTGCCAGCGTCGGGGTCGACGTAGATGTTCTCGCGCTTGTCGCCTTCCATCTTGGTGGCGAAGTCGACCGCGTCCTTCTTCCGGGCGAACGACTTCTCCCGCTGACGCCTGGTGCGTCCGCCGGGCTCCCTGTAGCGGACGGTCCACCGCTTGCCGGACACGGCAGAACCGTTGTCGATGATTTGAGCCAACCTGTTCACCCATCTCTGCTCACACGGTCGTTGGTCGCGTTTTTCGGTGTGGGCGGTGTTGTAGTCGATGTTTCCGGCCGCGCCAAATGCCCGGGCATGTGAAGATTTGCCGACTCGGGTCCTCGCACGCAGGCGAGCGGTGAGCGGGGCGCTGAGGCGGCGAATGAGCAGCGTCTCCAGCTCGGGGGAGGCAACTCCAGAGACTCGTGGAAGGGGCGAGAAGGGGGCGTCATCCTCGGGGGCGTGAGCGCCGTTCTCCTAGTGGCCTTATGGAACGTGATCTGGCCCTACCTCGTCGGTGCGCTCGTTCTCGGCGGCAGGTGGTGGTTGTGGCGTACCGATCGGTTCATCCGGGCGGTGATCGGCAGTGGGACCGTCCAGGGGGCAGATCCGATCTCCACGGACAGGAGCCCCTCGCTCCTGACCCCGCGACCCGCGCAGTTTCAGGAGTGTGCACCAGCCGCGGCGCGATTCAGCCACTCCAACGTCCTCTGACCCGATCTAACTTTCTGTACGCGGCCCCCGTTCCGTAAGTTACTTGAGGGACTACCAACGGGGGAGACGCATGGCCTGGGACGAATGGGAGCAGCTCAAGGCGGACACGGCAGCCAACCAATCCGCGTCGACGCGCCTGAACCAGCTCGCTCCGGTGGCGGGAGGCGGCGGTGTCGGCGCGCCGGACATGGCTTCCAGCCCGGCGGCCAAGAAGGCGGCGGCGAAGGCGATCGACGACGACCTGGAGCCGGGGGTCACGAGGGACGGCAAGCACGCGTCCGAGACCACGGGGGCTGCGGTCAGGGCGTTCGGGGCGAAGGACGGCCACGGCTGGGACACCTCCGGCGCCCTGAAGCGAGCCCACGAGACGTGGGAGAAGCAGGTCAAGATGCTGCTCGGCCGTCTGTCCTCGGAGAAGCAGGCCCTCAGCGCGACCGGCGTCAGCATGCAGAACAACGAACTCGACATCGCCGCACGACTGGCCCGTCAGTCGCGGATCCAGGGCATCTGACGGGCCGGCAGACCGGTCTTACTGATCGTTTCAGAATGAGTTGAGCCGTGGGTCTTGCGCTCGACGATCTTGGTCGGCAGGGTGTCCGGCGTGCGTGCTGATCTTGTTCCGGATGACCTGTGGGAGCGGGTGGCCCCGCTGCTGCCGCCCGTCCCCGAACGGCGCCATCGCCACCCGGGGCGGCTGCGTGTTCCCGATCGAGTGGCGCTCGCCGGCGTCCTGTATGTGCTGCGGACCGGTGTCGCGTGGCGTGACGTCCCCGCGGAGGCAGTGGGCTGTTCCGGGGTGACGGCCTGGCGCCGACTGCGGGACTGGACCGA
>NZ_JBEXSZ010000102.1:0-30199 GCF_040613865.1 Streptomyces sp. NPDC006197
GCGGTGGTCTTCATGCCCGCGACGTCGGAGCCGGTGCCCGGCTCGGTCATGGCGAGCGCCCACATCTCCTCGCCGGTGACGAACTTCGGGAGGTAACGCTTCTTCTGCTCGTCGGTGGCGAGCATCTTGATGTACGGCAGGGAAAGCAGCACATGCGCGCTGGTGCAGCCCAGCAGGACGCCCGCGCGCGCGGTCTCCTCGTACATCACGGCCTCGAACTTGTGGGTGTCCAGGCCCGCGCCGCCGAACTCCTCGGGGACGTTGATGCCGAAGATGCCCAGCTCGCCGAGCCTGTAGTAGAAGTCCCGGGGCACTTGGCCGGCCGCGTACCACTCGTCGTAGACGGGGACGACCTCGGCCTCGATGAAGGCGCGGAGCATCTGGCGGAAGGACTCGTGGTCCTCGCTGAACACGGTGCGGCGCATGTGTTTTTCCTTTGCGGGTGGTTGGGCGGTGCACTGGACCGCCCCGAGTTCGTCGGATGAAGGTGGCTCGGGCAGGAGGGCACGACGGCACCGAGTACGGCACGTCTTCTGCCCGGACCAGGGCCTCGGGGACGCCCACCTCCCGCGCCGACCGCCGCAGCTCCCGCTCCGCCATGAGGCCGGCGCCCCGGGCGCCGATGACGACCGAACGTCCTTCGCTCATGGGGCAGCAAACCCCAGAGGTGCGCATCGAGCCGAGCCGTACCGCGTGATCCGCACCCGGTTGGGGGACTGTCCGGCTCGACCCGGCGCCGTCGCACCGCTCTCACTCGGTGACGACAGCGTCCACAGCGCCCCTGGTTCGCTACTTCCCGAGCGCTTGCATCCAGTGCAGGAGAGCGCCACCGGTGTGCCCGGGGTGGATGAAGTGCTCCGCCCAGCCGTCGTGGTCCGCGGACTCCCCGATGATCGAGGCGCCTCCGGCCAGGGCCAGCGCCTTGCACGCGCCGATCTCGGTGGTCTCGAAGGAGACGTGATGGAGTCCGCCGCCCGTCTTGGACAGAAACCTCGTCATCGGACTGTCGATGTCGCGGCGAGGAGTGACCACCTCGAGCCTCAGACCGGAGCCCACCTGGATCCATGAGCCCTGGATGTCGAGCTCCTTGTCTCCGCCCTCTTCCTCGAGGGAGCCGCCGAGGCAGTCGATGACCTTGGCGACCACGTCGTCGTACCGCTCTCGCGGGGTGACGATCCCGATGTGATGCAGCGAGAAGAGGCCGGCGGCCTGTGGACCGCCCATGCCGTTCACGGAATCCGTCATTCGCTCTCCTCCGGGGTACCGAACCGCCGCCGTGTCGTTCCGGGGCGATCGTTCGTGCGACGTCCGGGGTCTGCGACCGCGGACGAAGCAGTGCCACTGTCTTGCGCACCACCCTGTCGACGGCAGCCGATCACCTCTGAGCCCCAGGTGAGGAATACGCCCGGATGGGTGTGTCGCGGCAGTGCTCGCCGACCGCTCGGAGTCATCGGCTCCGTACCTCCCCCAATCGGGCGTGTAAGCCCGTTGTGGCGGCCGCCACTCTCCCGGCACGGCCGTAGGGTCCGCGCCCAACTGGGAAAGGATCGAGCCACATGGAAAACACTCCAACGACCCCACCGGATACGGCCGCAGCGCGTGTCGACGCCGACTCCGCCCATCTCGAAGGAAGCCTCGGCACCGGCGGGCTCCTGTTCACGGTGCTCGCGTTCAACGCCCCGATCGGCATCATGTCCGGATTCATACCGGTGGTGATCACGATGGGCGTCGGCGGGCCCACACCACTCGTCTACCTGGGCGTGATGGCGATGGTGCTGTTCTTCGCCGCAGGACTGGTCACCATGGCCAAGCACATGTCCAAGCCCGGTGCCTTCTACACCTACGTCACCCACGCCCTTGGCAGATCCATGGGCCTCGGCGCCGGGTTCACGGCGCTCGCGACCTATGTCGTCCTGGCCTCCGCCACGTACATCTTCATGGGCACGGTGGCGAATACGGTGTCGACCGGCATTCTGCACGGCCCTGATCTTCCCTGGTGGGCCTGGACCCTGATCGCGTGGGCTCTCGTCTCGGCGCTGACGCTGCTGAACATCGACGTCTCCACCCGGGTCCTCGGTGTGCTGCTCTGCGTCGAGGTCCTCGTCGTCCTCGTCTGGGACCTGCGGGTGTTCTTCGACGGCGGGCCGGCGGGGCGAGGCCTGGAACTCTCCATCCCGGCCGGCGGCTCATGGGGACTCGCGCTGCTGCTGGCCGTGGGCTGTCTCACCGGCTTCGAGTCCATCCAGGTCTTCCGGTCGGAGACACGCGATGCCGACCGCACCATCCCCCGCGCCACCTACCTGGTGATCATCATCCTGTCCGGGTTCTACGCGTTCAACTCCTGGATCTACCAGGTCGCGTTCGGTGGCACCGACGGCATCGGAGCGTCGCTCGCACAGACCGGGAGCGCTGCGGGCAGCTTCTTCGACAGCCTGAAGCACTATGTGGCGACCGTGGCCAGCGACGCCGCGAACGTGCTGGTCGTGACCAGCCTGTTCGCCGCGGTCCTCGCGGTCCAGAACATCTCCGCCCGCTACACGTTCGCCCTCGGCAACGACGGGGTCCTGCCGTCCGCGCTCTCCCGGGTGCACCCGCGGTGGAAGTCTCCGACGCTGGCCGCCGGAGCTGTCGCCGTGGCCGTACTCGCCATCGACCTGGTGCTCGCGGTCGCGCGCGTCAACCCTGTGACGTGGTACGTCGCTCTTCAGGGTCTTGGTCTGTGGGGCCTCATCCTCCTGATGGCGTGGACCTCGGTGGCGATCATCGTGTTCTTCCGGTCCCGCAGCGACCTCGAAGCCTCGCTGTTCAAGACGTTGATCGCTCCGATCCTGAGCGCCATCGGTTTCGGCATCACCCTGTTCCTCTCGTTCAAGAACGCCGATCTGCTGTTCGGTACCACCGCAACCGGCTACTGGTGCATGGTGTCGTTGTGCGCGGTTGCCGTCGTCGGCAGCCTGTACGCCCTCTGGCTGAAGTCGGCCAAGCCGGCGGTCTGGGCCCGCATCGGCGCCCAGGACGACGTCCACTGAGCGCTCGCAACGGCAGGTCGGGACTGCCTACGGCGACGAGAAGCGCGTCCGACGCCGCCGTGGTGATCGGCTGATCCGCGCTGCGGGGCTCTGACCACGTGAGCGGGTTCCCCTCTCGTGCTGCAACCAACCAGTTGCAGCACGAGAGGGTCGCGGTGTTTCTGCGGTGCGCGCGCTCGGGCTCGCCGGCGGGACGAGTGGCACTCCGGTCGTGAAATGCGCGACGGCCTCCAGGTCATTTTGCAGAAATTTACTTGCTTTGCCATTGACATCATTAATCCGGCGTCAATGCGGCTGGATTGGATCGCGGACCAGAAGTCCGGCACGATCCTGAGACTCCCCCACGTGGGCTACTTCTGGGGCAGCGCCACGCTTAAAGGCCGGACGGTTGCTTAGATGAATGACAGCTACCTGCTCGTGCCCTCAGGTGAACGAACCCTGGAGCTTCTGATGACATCCGCTGAAAAGCCGCTCGACGAGACGAACGTCGGCGCCCCGGAGTTTTGGCAGAGTGGACCTCCGGTCGAGCTCTTTACGAAGCTGCGGGCGAAGTGCCCGGTGCACTGGTCGGGCCCTCCCGGCCCCCCGGACATGCCGGGATTCTGGTCGGTGACGCGAGCTTCGGAAATCGAGGCGATCAGCCGCGACTGGAAGACCTACTCGTCTGCGATCAACGGCGTCGACAATCTCGACAACCCGGTGATCACGGCGCTTGAGAACAAGACGTTCATCAACATGGACCCGCCCCTCCACGACAAGATGAAGGCGCTTTTCCTCGAGCGGTTCACTCCGTCGCGAATCGCCGCCGACGAGCCGTGGATCCGCCAGGTCGCCGACACGGTCTTCAGTCGGATCGAGGGGCGGGAGACGGTCGACCTGGTGGAGGACGTCGCCCAGCCGATCGTGTCGCGGGTCATTCACGCCATGTGCGGAATTCCCGAGGAAGAAGACGCGAAATGGGGCGCGTACATGAACCGTTACATGGCTCGAGAGGACCCCGGGTACAACCCCGGTGGCCTCGAGGAGTACGTGAACGAGTTCGTGCCGTTCCTCGTGGCAGAGGCGACGAAGATGATCGAGCCCCGGCGCCGGCGAACCGACGCGGCTCCGGTCGGTGTCGCGGACAACGTGATCGACGTGATGGTGAACGGCACCGTCGACGGCCGGCCGCTCACCGACGAAGAGATCGCGATGAACATCCTGCTGATCCTCTCCGCCGGCAACGACAGCACGAAGTCCACCTACACCAGCACCATGAAGGCGCTGATGGAGAACCCCGACCAGATGCAGCTGCTGGTCGAGGACCCCTCCCTGATCGCCGGCGCGGTGGAAGAGGCGCTGCGCATGTACCCGCCGTTCACGAGCTTCTGCCGGACGACGACGCGTGATGTCGAGCTCGGCGGCAAGCAGGTCAAGAGCGGCGAGAAGGTCGCCCTGTGGTACTCGTCGTCCAACCGTGACGAGACCCGGTACGAGAACCCCGAGGTGTTCGACGTCCGTCGCAACCCGGAACACCACGCGTTCGGCGGCGGCGGCCGGCACTTCTGTCTCGGCGCCGCGCTGGCCCGGCTCGAGCTTCGGGTGATGCTCGAGGAAACCATCAAGCGTTATCCGACCATGCGGCTCGACGGCGAAACGCCGATGGCGACCTCGTACACGCTCAACCAGTACACCGCGATGCCGGTCCGCCTGCGCTGAGTCAGCCATGTCCAGGGCCCATTACAGGCGGGGGACCCGGGCTGCAGCCGCGGCCTTCTCGCCGAGTCACAAGCAACGGAGGATTGTCAATGGATACGACGGGTGATGGCGTGCGCCCAGTGGTGGTGATCGGCGCAGGCCTGGCCGGTCTGACCGCGGCTCACAAACTCACTGCCGCGGGGGTGCCGGTCGTCGTGCTCGAAGCGAGCGACCGCGTCGGCGGGCGGGCTTACACCGTGCGCGAGGGGTTCGCCGCCGGCCAGCAGTGCGACCTCGGTGGTGAACTCCTGCTGGGCCCGTACCAGGCCATTCCCAAGCTCTGCGCCGACCTGGGCGTCGAGATATCGGAGCCCTTCTGGCTGTGGCGTGAAGACACCGCGCCCGACGAACTGTTCGTGCACGGCATGCTCCACGAAGGCCACATCGTCCTCGGCGGAGAGGCACTTCGCGGCGAGCGGTTCGCCGCGGTCGACCGGGAGATCCGGGCGGCGGTGCAGGAGACTCCTCCGGCACACCACGAGGTGGTCAGCCAGTGGGTCCGACGCCTCGGCCTGTCGCCCGACGCCGAAGCGGCGCTGATAGCGATATCCCACCTGGTCCAGTACGAGACGCACCAGATGGACGTCTCCGGTGTGCTCGTCGAGACCGGCTACTTCACCATCCAGCGGGTGGTCGGCGGATCCCAGGTCCTGACCGAGGCACTGGCCGAGAACCTGGACGTACGGCTGAACTCGCCGGCGCGTGCGGTGCACCAGCGGCGCGAGGGCGTCGAGGTCGAGCTGGAGAGCGGCGAGCGGATTTCGGCCGACCGCGTGATCCTGGCCGTGCCGGCATCCCTCATCGGAGCCCTGGGCTTCGACCCGCCGCTGCCGCCCAACATCACGGCGGCGGTGTCGTCGCTGCAGCGCGCGCGGGGCGGCAAGGTCGCGTGTCAGTACGCCGAAGGAGACGCGGTACGCAAGGCGCTGACCCAGGTGGTGTGCTCGGACGGGCCGATCAACACGGCGTTCGTGAGCAACCAGTACACGACCGAGGGACCCGCCGTCGTCAGCGGCTTCATCACGGGTGACGACCGGTTCATCCTGGAGACCGAGGGCGCCGCGGCCGACGAGCTCGACGCCGTCGTCGCCTCTGTCGTGGGCGCCCCGGTGACCCGACTCGCGACGCGACAGCACAACTGGACGACGGACCCCTACGTCCGGTCGGTCAGCACCTACGCCGAGTTCACCGGCCGTGGCGGCGGCTTCGCCGCACAGTTCGCCGTGCCGCACCACCGCGTGCACTTCGCCGGTGACCACACCGACGTCTATTACCAGGGAAGCCTCGAAGGCGCGGCTCTGTCCGGCCTGCGCGCCGCCGACGAAGTACTGGGCGCCTCCGAGCGGCTGTCCCAGCAGGAGATCGAAGCAAAGTTGGTGCAGGCATGAGCACTGTCGTCGTCGGAGCCGGCCTCGCGGGACTCGCGGCCGCACGCAAGCTGCAGGCGGGCGGCGAGGAGGTCATCGTCCTCGAGGCCGCGACACGCGTCGGCGGCCGCACGCGTACCGAGCGCGATCGCCTGCGCCATGGCCAGCCGGCCGACCTGGGCGGCTCCTTCATCGACCTCGGCCAGGACCGGATCCTGCGCGCGTGCGCCGAGTTCGGGGTGAAGCTGACGCCGACCATCAACATCCTCAAGCCGGGGCCGGACGGGCGGGTCGACCTGTCCTCGGTCCTGCGGAACACCGTCGTGGCCGAAGGGCGGCTGCTCACGCCCGAGGAGTGCGCGAAGGTGGCCGACGAGGTTCGTGCGGCGCTGGACGCCTCTCCACCGGTGGCCACGGAGTCGATCGCGTCGTGGACGGCGCGCGCCGGGCTCTCGCCGCTGGCCCGGCGGCTGGTGCGGGCACAGGCCGGAGCGAATCCGGTGCACGAGCCCGAAGAGACTCAGATGTCCATGATCCACCCGCCGCATTCCGGGAAGACGTGCTGGATGATTCCCGGCGGTGCCGATTCCCTCGCGACCGCGATGGCAGAGGGACTGGACGTCCGGTTCGAGCAGGCGGTGCAACTGATCCGTCAGGATCAGGAGACCTTCGAGATCACCGTCAAGACCGCGACCGACGAGTTCACCGCCGCCAACGTCATCGTGACGACCCCGGTGACCGCGACGCGCGGCATCGCCTTCGATCCGGTACTGCCCGAGTGGAAGCTCCAGGCGCTGGTGACGACCCCGATGTCCCAGGGCGGGAAGGTCGCCGGGCAGTACGCGAACGGAGCCGAACTCCGAAGCCGTCTCGGCGCGAGCGTCACGAGCGACGGACCGATCTCCTTCGCGTGGGCCGGACCCGTCAGCGAGCAGGACACGGTCGTCGTCTACGGTCTCGCCCCCGACCTGAGCGACGGCTTCCTCCGTGACGAGCGGCGGGCACTCGACGCCCTCGACGACCTGATCCGGATCGCGACGGGTGCGGAAGCCGAGCGGATCGCCGGCGTGCTCCAGGACTGGACTCGGGAGCCGTATGCCGGAGGCGTCGTGTCCAACCTGATGGCGGACTTCCCGCGGCTGCCGGCGCTGCTCGCCCGTGCCGTCGGCTGGGGGATGATCCACTTCGCCGGCGAGCACACCGCGGACAACTGGGTGAGCAGCATGGAGGGGGCCCTGCGCTCGGGCGATCGCGCTGCGGACGAGGTGCTGCTGCAGCGATCCCTGACCCCTGCGGGATAGCGGCACGACGACAAGACCGGTCCACGCGCGGGTCACCGCCGGGGCCGGTCTTGTCGTCACCCCGGCTCCGTCCGCTGCGAATTCATCAGCAGCAGCGCGCGGCAACGCGCGCGCCCAGCCCAAGACATGCGAAGGACGGCACGATGACCCACACTCCCGTACGCATCGAGCAGCGCGATGCGAGGTTTCTCGAGGCCTACGGTCCGCTGGCCCTCGACCGTCGGTCGCGGGCGTCCGCTCTGACCGATCTCGCCGGAGGCTTCGCCGAATTCACCGATTCCACGCCTGCGGAGCCGGCGACGCTTCCGTACGAGGAGTTGCTGTACGTGATCGAGGGCGAGGTCACGTTGACGGTCGGCGATCAGGTGATCGTGGGCTCGACGGGAGATTTCATCACCCTCGAGAAGGGGGCGACCGTCGTCTTCGCCGGCACCGCGGGGACCCGGTTGTTCTACGCCGTGACCCCGGCCGATTGGAAGCACTGACGTCGCGGCCCTGACCGGCGTCCCGCGTGACGAGCAGCGTGCTCGTGAGGCGTGGCACGGACGGCGAGGCATTCACGTTCCGCCGGATCGTTTCGAGTGAATTCACCCTTATCCATAGGAGTAGACATGACAACGAACAAGGAAATATCGGCAATCATCATCGGAGGCGCCGGAGCCATGGGCCGATGGGCCGTTCGCGCGATCGCGCAACTGGGCTCGGTCTCCGAACTCCTGATCGCGGACATCGACCTCGACAAGGCCCAACGGCTGGTCGACGAGGTCGGCGAGCCGTGCCGAGCGATCCGTCTCGACGCGACCGATGCCGACGCGATGCGGGAGGCGTTCGCCGAGTGCGACGTCGTGCTCAACACGATGGGTCCGTTCTCGCTGTTCGCTCGCCGGATCCTCGAGGTCGCCATCGAATCCGGGTGCGACTACCTGGACATCGACGACGACTGGGAGTCGACGCTGGAGGCCTTCGAGCTCGACGCCGCAGCGCGTGAGAAGGGCCTGCACGTCATCAAGGGAATCGGCGGAAGCCCGGGCTTCTCCAATATGTGTGCTCTCGTGGCGGCGCGCCGGCTGGACAAGGTCGACGAGCTGTTCACCGGTTGGTCGCTTCGCGGCGCCGTCACCGAGGAAGAGACCGCCTTCCCCGCTCCGGCTGGTGCGAGCGCTGCGGTCGAGCACTGGTTGATCCAGGTCAGCGGCAGCATCCGCACCTGGCGCGACGGACGCGAACAGGATGTCGCGCCCCTGGAATCGGTGTCGCTCGACTACCCGGGCCTCGGGCGTGTCCACGCCTACACGGTCGGGCACCCCGAGGCGATCACGCTCCCTCGGTATGTGGAGGGCGTGTCCAGGTCGACGAACCTGACCTCGGGTCCGGAGTGGATCTTCGAGCACGTTCGGAAGGTCGCTGCGGCCTACACCGCCGGCGAGGTCAGCCTTGCCGAGGGCGCGCGCCAGATGGACGAGCCGCCGGTGCCCGCCGACCTCGGCCCGCGGGATCCGTTGTCGCAGTGCTGGGCTGCCGCCTACGGCCTGCGTGACGGGCGCCCGGTGGTCGTCTCCGTCGAACCGGCGGCGGTCCCGCGCGGAAAGATGGGTGGTGGCACCGGAGTGCCGCTCGCCATCGGCCTGGAACTGCTCCGTCGCGGCCGTATCACCCGGACGGGCGTGCACGCGCCCGAGGGGGCCATCGAACCCGACGACTTCTTCGCCCTGTACGGGAACTTCGTCGAGCTGCCGGAAGGCAAGGACCCGCTCGTCATCCGCGAGCTCGACGACCCGTCACCCGTCTCGTTCGGCTGACCTCGGGTACGGCCTCGACCGGGCGAACTCACGGGGAGCATGATCGGAAAGCGGCCCTCCCGCTGTCGTTGATCGCGACACCGGGAGGGCCGTTCTGTGTGCCATGAGGGTGCCGGGCCCCACGTACGACCGCGGAGCACGTACGACCGTGGAGGTGGTGCACGACGAGGCCCAGCAACTGGGTTGCTGGGCCTGTCGGGCCATGCGGTGCACGGCCCGGAGTTCCTCACGTCACTTGTCGCCGCGCGCCGCGTCGATCAACTCGCCGAAGTTCAGGAACTTCTGACGTGGCCGACCCTGGGCGCCGCCCCGTTCCTTCTCGGCGGCGTCGATCCGCTTCCAGGCGGCCTTGTCGACCACGTCCACACCGCGTGCCGCGAGGAGGTCCACCAGCGGTCCTCGCTCGTTCTTCGGAGCGGTGAGCCGGTCCGCTGCGAGGTCCTGGAGGATGCTGTCGACGGTTTCCACGGCATCGACCTTGTTCGTGCCGATGACGCCTCGTGGACCGCGCTTGATCCACCCCGAGCAGAACACGCCGGGGATCTCTTCGTCGGACCGAGGCTCGACGACGCGCCCCGCATTGTGGGGGATCGTGGCCGTGAGCGGGTCGAAGGGCAGTCCTTCGACTTCCAGACCGCGATAGCCGATGGCGCGAAACACGGCGGACGTCTCGATCGTCTCCAGCCGGCCGTCGCTCCGTCGGAACGTGATCGACCGCACCCGCTCGCTTCCTTCGATCGAGACCGGCTCCAGGCCGAACCGCAGGCGCACGACGCGCTCGGCGGGGTCGTTCGCGTCGGCCTTCTGCGCGGCTCGGAGCAGAATGTCGTGCCGCCGACCGTGGTCCGGCGCGGCGGCGACCTCGCTCGCTTCGGCAGCCAGGGAGATGTCGCCGCTGTTCGACAGCGCGAGCAGCTCGCCGAGGGAGTACGCCGCGTGCTCGGGGCCTCGCCGGGCGACCACGACGACTTCTCGAACACCGGATCGCGCGAGCGCGTCGATCGCAAGATCCGACATGTCTGTTCGAGCCAGCACTTCGCGGGGGAGCAGCAGGGTTCGCGCCACGTCGAGGGCCACGTTGCCGTTGCCCACGATGACCGCTCGTTCGCCGGAGATGTCGAAAGCACGGTCGGCGAAGTCGGGGTGACCGTTGTACCAGGCGACGAAGTCGCGGGCGGAGTAGACGCCGTCGAGGTCCTCGCCGGGCCGGTCGAGCTTGCGATCGGCGCCGACACCCCCCGCCCAGATCACGGCGTGATGGGAGTCGAGCAGCTCCTGGAGCGAGACGTCCTTGCCGACCTCGACGTTGAAGAAGCAGTCGACGTTCGCGCGATCGAGGAACCGGTTGAATCGTTCGCTGATCGACTTGGTGTGGACGTGATCGGGAGCGACACCGGCGCGAATGAGACCGAAGGGGGTCGGGAGCCGGTCCAACACCGAGACCGTGACGCCGGGGATCTCGCTCAAGAGGCCAGTGGCGTAGCAACCGGCGGGGCCGGATCCCACGACAGCCACGCGGAGCGAATCGTGGCCCTCGGCGAGGACGCGGCGTGTGTAGCTCGGAACACTGGCACCGGCGGTCGGATGGGTCTCGAAGTAATCGGAGTTGATCTCCGCGTACTCGCTGAGATTCTCCGGCAGCTCCCAATCGGGGTGGATGGCCTCGACCGGGCATTCGTCCATGCAGGCACCGCAATCGATGCAGGCGGCAGGATCGATGTACAGCTGCTCGGTGTGGGTGAAGTCGGGGTCACCAGGGCGCGGCCTGATGCACTGAACGGGGCAGACCGGCACACACGAGCCGTCGTTGCAACACCCTTGTGTGATCACATACGCCATCGGAAGAATCCATCTTTGCTCGGGGAACTGGGGCCGCGCTTGCCGCGGTCACGGGATGACGATGCGGGGCGGCTCAACCGTCCTGCAGAGCAAGGGCCTTGACCGGGCATGCGCGGACTGCGGCCTCCGCCTCGGCCCGGCGCTCGTCGGTGATCTGGTCCACGAGCACGATGACCTTGCCGGCGCCTTCATCGACGTCGCACAGGTCGGGCGACTCCATCATGCAACACGCGGTTCCTCTGCACACGGCCAGGTCTGCGACGATCTTCAGCGTCATCGGGCGTTGCCTTTCCATCGGGGAAGTGCCCCATCCTGCTCGCGCGATGACCGGGTCGGGGGGCCTGGCGGACCCAGTGACACCCAGGTGGGGGAGCGGAGCAAGGCGTCGCCCCTCGCCAGGACAGGTAGGCCCGGCGGCGCTGACGGCGCTGCTTGAGGCTTCCGGGGCACCTCGCCGGCTCCGACAGCTCATCTGCGGAAGTGGCCACGCTCAGAGTTCGAGGCCCGTCGCGTGCCGGGGCTCCCCCGGCTGGGTGCTGATTCGTCGGATACACGGCCCGGAGATCTCGGCTTGTGGTTTCAACGTCCATGGGTGGCCGCAGCCGCCCGGTCCGGCTGACGAGTAAGGGATCAGATGAGCAAATACGCCGTTACCGACCCGAGCACCGGTGAAACCATCAAGGCCTTCGCGACGTTCACCGACGCGGAGGTCACGGCTGCCGTCGACCGGGCCGACGCGGCCTACCGGGGCTGGGGTCGCGTGTCGTCGATCGCCGAGCGTTCCGCGCTCCTGGGGCGAGTCGCCGAACTCTACCGGGAGCGGCGCGAAGAACTCGCCCGGATCGTCGTGCGCGAGATGGGCAAGCCGATCACGTCCGCCCTCGGCGAGGTCGACGTGTGCGTGGACATCTTCGAGTACTACGCGGCCCACGCGGAACAGTTCCTGGCCGACGAACCGCTGGAACTCCTCGCGACTCCTGGCAAGGCGGTGATTCGTCGCAGCGCGGTAGGCGCCCTCCTCGGGGTCATGCCGTGGAACTATCCCTACTACCAGGTCGCACGTTTCGCGGCTCCGAACTTGATGCTCGGCAACACCATCCTTCTCAAGCACGCATCGCAGTGCCCCGAGTCTGCCGCGGCGATCGCCCAGGTGTTCACCGACGCGGGGTATCCCGAGGGCGCGTACGAGATGCTGTACGCCACCAGCAGCCAGATCGAGACCGTCATCGCCGATCCCCGTGTGCAAGGTGTCTCGGTGACCGGCTCCGAAGCGGCCGGCGCTGCCGTGGCCCAGGCCGCCGGACGGCACCTCAAGAAGGCCGTGCTGGAACTCGGCGGCTCCGACCCGTTCATCGTACTCAGCACCGACGACCTCGACGCAACCGTCGAGTACGCGCTGTGGGCCCGGTTCTACGAGAACGCGGGCCAGGTCTGCTGCGGCGCCAAGCGATACATCCTGGCCGACGAGATCTACGAGCCGTTCATGGAGAAGTTCACCGCCGCGCTGAAGGAACTTCGGCCGTCCGACCCGACCAGGAGCGAGACGCTGCTGGGCCCGGTGTCGTCGGTGGCGGCGGCCGAGGGGCTGTCCGACCAGTTGCAGCGGGCGGTCGACGGCGGCGCGACGGTCGCACTGGGCGGAGGGCGACAGGGCGCGTTCTTCGAGCCGACGGTGCTCGTGGACATCGACCCCGCGAACGAGCCCGCGCGCGAGGAATTCTTCGGCCCGTTCGCGCACGTCTACCGAGTGGCTTCCGAAGCGGAGGCGATCGAGCTGGCCAACGACACGCCCTACGGACTCGGCGCGTACGTGTTCAGCACAGATCACGAGCAGGCGATGCGCGTCGCCGACCGGATCGACGCGGGCATGGTCTCGGTCAACGTCCTGGGTGGTGAAGGCCCCGAGCTGCCGTTCGGGGGTGTCAAGCGGTCGGGCTTCGGGCGAGAGCTGGGACGTTTCGGGGTCGACGAGTTCGCCAACCGCAAGCTCATCCGGACATGTGAGTAGGGAGAGGGCAAGAATCATGGGATTCGAAGGACGCACCATGCGTGCGGCGGTGATGTACGGGGTCAACCAGCCTCTGGTCGTGGAGGAGGTGGAGATAGCCGAGCCGGGGCCCGGAGAGGTCATGGTCAAACTGGCGAACAGCAGCGTCTGTCACAGTGATCTCCACGCCCTCGACGGTGCCTGGCCGCCCCCGGTGCCGATCGTCCTCGGGCACGAGGGTGCGGGCACCATCGAGGCCGTCGGACCGGGCGTCACGAGGCACCAGGTGGGAGACCCCGTGGTGCTCTCCTGGACCCCGGGCTGCGAGCGGTGCCGGTTCTGCCTGGTCGGGCGCCCCAACCTGTGCGAGAAGCTGGCGGAGACCGTGCACGCGGGCGTCATGTACGACGGCACGACCCGGATGCGCAAGGACGGGCGACCGATCTACACGTACATGGGCACCGGGTCGTTCGGCGAGTTCACCGTCGTCCCCGAGACCGGCGCGGTCGCCGTGCCGTCCGGAGTTCCGACCGACGTGGCCGCGGTCGTCGGATGTGCCGTCACGACGGGGTTCGGAGCCGCGACGAAGACCGTGCACATCGCGCCGGGTGACACCGCCGTCGTCATCGGTCTGGGCGGCGTCGGCCTCTCCGTCCTCTTCGGATGCGCGGCTCAGTCCGCCGGCAAGGTCATCGCGGTCGATGTCCACGACGACAAGCTCGCCATGGCCAAGCGAGCCGGCGCCACCCACGTGATCAACGCGCGGGAGACGGACCCCGTGGCGGCGATCTGGGAACTCTCGGGCGGCCGCGGGGCGGACTTCGTCTTCGAGGCGATCGGGCTCAAGGCGACGATCGAACAGGCGCTGGGCATGCTGGGCACCCGGGGCACCGCGGTACTGGTGGGAATGGCGCCCGAGGGTGTCAGGTTCGAGGCCGACCCGACGCTCGTCGCGATGATGGAGCTGCGCATCGTGGGCTCGAACTACGGCTCGGCGAATCCGCCGATCGACTTTCCGAGGATTCTCGGCCTGGCCCAGGCCGACCAGCTCGATCTCGCCTCGCTCATCACCTCGCGCGTCCCTCTCGACGACATCAACGACGCCTTCGACGCGATGAAGCGCGGCGAGGGGATCCGCACGGTCATCGACTTCACCTGACCGGGCCCGGCCGGCTCCGACGTGCTCCATGTGACGGTCCGGAGTCACGCCGTAGCGCCCCGCAGCATCTCCTGAGGGGAGACCATGCGGGGCGCGAGTCGCCGAGGCCGGGCGAATGACCACGGGACGCCACCCGCCCACGTGCTGCGGGTGGCGAAACGGGTAGTTCCACGGGTGCCCCGCTCTGCTGGTTGGACCACCTTGTCTTCAACAGAAATTCACCTGTTGGGGGACGAGCGGAGGAGTTTCAATGACAGCGGTGGCAGATGCGCCCGTGGGAGTGCTCGAATGGCAGGATGCCTGTCGGCCGCAGCGAGTTCTGATCGTCGACGAGAACGAGCTGATCCAGGCTGGCCTGCGCTCATTGCTGGACGACGCGCCGTGGGTCGCGACGTGCTTTCTTTCCGGCTCCATCGAGGAGGCCATCCACATCGTCCGGCGTCACCAACCACAGGTCGTGCTCGTCAGCGCCTCCCTCGGCGGGCGCTCCGGCCCGGAGCTGTGCGAGTGGCTCAAGGAGCGGATGCCGCACGTCAAAGTCGTGCTGATGTCCGGCGAAGGGCGCATCCCGGGGGCTCTCGCCACCTCGCTGGGAGCTGTGGGGGCCCTGTCCAAGCACATGTCGCGACGTGCGCTCGTCAATGCCCTCAAGTGCGTCGCCGAAGGTTCGAGGGTCTTCCCCAAAGGCGCGGCGGCTCCGCAGGTGCAGCTCTCCAGGCGTGAGCTGGATGTGCTCCAGCACCTGGCGAAGGGGCTGAGCAACCCGGAGACCGCTCGCCGACTCAACCTCTCGCGACACACGGTGAAGCAGCACACCAGTGCGGTGTACCGCAAGCTCGGGGTGCCGAACCGGGCCTCAGCCGCGATCAGGGCGCAGGAACTGGGCCTGGTGTCCGCCGGCGATGGCGTCAGCGAGCCTGCGTCACCGGCCTCGGGGAACATCGGTAGCTGAGATCGGTCATCGTCTGCCGGCACAGGAGCGGGTGCCGTGCCGGGGTTCCCGGGGAAATCAGGAACGCGGGACTGCCGGCAGGCGTATTCCAGGAGAAGCCCGCCGACCATCGGTCGACGTCGTCCCGACGGCGACATTCCACGGTGGTCACGGGCTGTCGACGGACCTGTACCGCTGGTCACGAACACGGCCGGCAGCCGCGCGGTCACGGGGCCGGCCCAGTCCGTCAGCAGCTCGACCATCCCGTCGAACCGACGCAGCGCCAGTGAGTGCGGCTGTCAGGCGGCTGCTCATCCCTTCCTGCTCCTACCGCGTGTCGGCAGCGTGTTGCCGAGCGACCCAGGCCGCGATCTGGGCCCGTGTCTTGAAGCCCTGCTTCGCGAGGATCTTCTCCACGTGACCTTCGGCGGTGCGCACCGAGATGACGAGCCTCGTCGCGATCTGCTGATTGGACATGCCGTCGGCGACGAGTTCGGCGACCTCCCTCTCACGCCGCGTAAGGCGACTCTTGGACGCGGCGGAGGCGCGAAGACCGGCGTCCTCCCGCGACGCGAATCCGATCATCTCATCCACCTGCATGGTGCGGCCGCGCGCGCGAGCGGCGTCGAACGCCGCCGCGCCGAGCCGAGTGCGCGCGGCATCTGCGTAGCGCGCGCGCTTCTCGTGCAGGTGTGGGGAGCCGATGCTGTTCCAGATGCGGTCCGCGCCGCCGATCACCACCGCGGCACGTTCGGCTTCACCCTTGGCGGCTGCGGTCCAGGCGAGTACCTCAAAGGTCAGCCCCAGCCCGAAGGTGTCGCGGAACAGGCGCTTGATCCGGAGTGCTTCGAGCAGGTCGGTCTCAGCACCGATCGGGTCATCGCTTCCCAGCAGCGAGATGAGCCCCCGTAGCCAGAGCGCGAACGACAGATTCCAGCGCTCGCCCACCGCAACGCACCGGGCATGAAGGTCATCGACGAGCTCGGTGGCGCGCTCGAATTCGTGGAGAAGGGCATAGGTGGTCGCCAGTTCTATCACCACGGCGTCGTGGTATTGACGCGCCATGCCGGTTTCGTCGTACTGGCGCATGGCCTCGATGAAGAGGGGGATCGACTTGCGGATTTCGCCCGGCTCGAGTGCTTGACGGAATCCGATGACGTGATGGGCCAACGCGAGCGTGGACGGGTCACCCAACTCGGTGGCCATCGCAAGTGCCCGCTCGGGCAGCTGCCGCAGTGCCTCGTCGTCGCCCTGGAAGGCGGCGATGTAACCGCGGGTCGCCAACGCCCAGGCGAACTCATGGGACGGCTCGTCGAGTTGCTCCAGCCCGCGGTCGAGCCACATCCGAGCCTCGTTGAGGTGATCCATCGAAGCCCAGAACCAAGGCTGCGCCGCGATGCCGATGCCGATTCCCACCTCGGCGGGCCGTGTCATGGAGTACTCGAGCGCGAGGCGGATGTTCGGGTGGTCCAGGTGGAGGCGGGCGGCCCACTCCACCTGGCGCGGACCGGCCCACTCACGGGTGGCGACAGCGACGAGTTCGGCGAACCAGTTCCGGTGCCGAAGGGCCAGATCACCGTCCTCGCCGGCCTCCGCGAGGCGCACCTGGCCGTACTCGCGGATCGTGTCCAGCATCCGGAACCGGATCTGTGCGTCGTGCTCCTCACGAATGAAGATCGACTTCTCGATGAGGCCGCCGACGGTGTCCAGAAGTTCGGAACCGGGCAACGTCGCGTCCGCGCACACCGCTTCGAGCGCTTCGAACGAGAAGCTGCCTGCGAAGACCGACGAGCGCGCCCATGCCAGCTGCTCCTGGCGGGTGCACAACTCGTAGCTCCAGTCGATGACCGCGCGTAGGGTCTGGTGCCTGCGGGGCAGGCTGCGACTCCCCTCCCGGAGGAGTTGGAACCGATCGTCGAGCCGCTCGGCCAGTTCCTCGAGTGACAGCACCTGAAGGCGAACCGCGGCGAGTTCCAGGGCGAGGGGGATGCCTTCGAGCCGTCGGCACAGACGGGCGACGGCTTCCTCGTTGGCGGGGGTGATCTTGAAATCGGGTACGACGGCGACGGCGCGATCCGTGAACAGCTTGACCGCCGGGTAGTTGGCCGCCGTTCCGTCGCCTGCGGTGCTGGGAGAGGGGGTGAGCAGCGGAGCGACGGGGTAGAGGTGCTCACCGTCGTTGCGCAGAGCTTGCCGACTGGCAGCGAGAACTCGCACCCCTGGTGCGGCTCGTAGCACTCGATCGACCAGGCCGGCGGTCGCCTCGACCAGATGCTCGCAACTGTCAAGGATGAGCAGGGCCTGGTGGTCGCGCAGGGTGTCGCACAGGACGTCGAGCGCGTCCTTCTTCGGCTGCTCGCGAATGCCGAGTGCGTCGAGCACGGTGTGCGGGAGGAGGTCGGGCTCGGCGAGACCGGCCAGTTGGACGAAGTACACACCGTTCTTGAACGCGCGGCGGATGTCGTGGGCGACGCTGAGTGCCAAGCGGGTCTTGCCGACACCGCCGATGCCGGTCAGGGTCACCAGGCGCGCCGATGCGAACAAGTGGCGGACCGCAGATATGTCATGCCGTCGCCCCACGAAACTCGTGACCTCAGCCGGCAGCGTCGACGCCGGTTCCGATGACGGATGTGTCACGCACGATCCTCACGCCTGATACCGGTTGCCGGATCCACCTGCACTGCCGTCCTTCAGGATCCCCGCCGTCGGCAAGGAAGGTCAATGCCTGTTGCCCGGGGCACGTGCGTGCCCCGGGCAACAGAGATCAGGTCAAGATCAGTCGAGAATGGCGGTGGCGTCCATCTCGACCAGCCACGCCGGATCGGACAGGGCCATGACCCCGATCAGCGTCATCGTGGTCGCCTTTCCTCCCGCCACGGCACCGGCCTCACCGAGACCGGCGTAGACCTCCTCCAGGTTGGCGGGGCTCGCGTCGACGACGTAGAGCATCAGACGCGCGATGTCGGCGGGAGTTCCGCCCGCCGCGGCGATTGCGAGGTAGACGTTCTCGGCCGCCTGTCGCGCCTGCGACCGGTAGTCGCTCCCGACGAGCTTGTGGTCCTTGTCGACGCCGACCTGCCCGGAAGTGACGACGATCTTGCTGCCGGTGCCGACCATGATCTGGGCGAAGCCGTGCGGCCGGGCGAGCGTGTCGGGATTGATCTTGTGAAGTGCCATGGCAGTACCTTGGGGCGCGTCGTCGACCCAGCGACTGCGTCGCGTCCATCCCCACCCGGTTGGGGGAGCTGACGGCATGCCTCGACGGGGAGAGGTTCTTCATGGGCCATGCCCTCGCGTGGCGGACCACCTGGTCGGGCGCTGGGGTCGGCTCGGCAGATCTTGGCTCTCCAGCGGGGCGACGTAGCCCAAGTGGGTGCAGTTGGTCGAGCGACGGCGAGGGTCCGCGACCGGGGGGCCACGATCCCCGCATGAGTACTGACATCACGCCGTCAAGCGGCGCCTGGAACGACCCCTTCGATCTTGCCGGCCGCCGGGCCGTCGTCACCGGCGCGAGCCGTGGCATCGGCCAGGCGATCGTCGTCGAGCTTGTCCGTCGCGGCGCCCGCGTCGTCGGCGCAGCGCGCACCGAAGCCGGCCTGAAGGAAACCGCCGACCTCGTCGAGGGCTTCGCCGGAACCTTTGTTCCCTACGCCGTCGACCTTCGCTCGCCGGAGTCGATCGAGTCGTGTGTGACCAGCGCCGTGGAGACCCTTGGCGGCCTCGACATCCTGGTGAACAACGCCGGCTACGACTTCATGGGTCGGCTGGAGTCGATTGACCTCTCCGAGTTCCAGCAGGTCATCGAGCTGAACCTGCAGACGATCTTCATCATGCTCAAGGCCGCCGGCCCCCACCTGAAGGACGGCGGTGGCAGCGTGGTCAACGTCTCGTCGGTCCTCGGCGTCATCGCGGCCCGAGACGACGCCGCGTACATCGCCGCGAAGCACGGCGTCATCGGCCTCACGAAGGCCGTTGCCCTGGAGTGGGCCCGCAAGGGCGTCCGCGTCAATGCCGTCGCACCCGGCTACGTGGAAACCGCGATGCTGCCCGACCTGAGCGTCGACGTCGACACCGCCAAGTACATCTCGCGCACCGTTCCGCTGGGCCGTGTCGGCCAGCCCGAGGAGGTCGCAAACGCCGTGGTGTTCCTCGCCTCCGACGCATCCAGCTACATCAGCGGCGAGACGATCGTCATCGACGGTGCCATCTCGGTCTCCTGACCGAAGAGAGGCGGCTCGTGGGCCGGGGAGCCGCGCGATGTCATGGATCTTGCCGACATCGATCGACCGGAGCCCGGACCAGGGCGCGGTCCGAGTGCCGGCGCCCCCGGCCGGCTTCCCCGGCGTACGTGACCGGCCTCGTGCTTGATGCGCAGGGGTCGACGGATGGCCTCGGCGTCGGACGTGTGGTCGTCGATGAATGAACGAATGCTCGGGGACGGCTCCCGCTTTGCGTGGGACCGCAGCTCGGTCCGTGGAGCGTCCTCGGAGTGATGGTGGAAGGAACGTCAGGAAATGACTGTGCTGCAGGAGAAGTTGCTGCCGACCCTGGAGTATCTGCTTCAGGAATGGCTCGACCTGGGATCGCTGCTCGCCCGACCGCGGTTTTCCGCCCACGACCTCGACGGAATAGGCGAGTTGCTGCGTGCGGCGTCGGCGGTCGCCGCCGAACGGTTCGAGTCGGCCAACCGGATCATCGACGAGCACGAGCCCGTCTTCGACGACGGCAAGGTGATCCTGCCGAAGGAGACGCAGGAGGCCTGGGACGCCTACGTCGGCCTCGGCATGATGCTGGCCTCGCATGATGAGGCCGACGGTGGCATGCAGCTTCCTCGCACCGCCGATTTCGCGGCCAACGTGCTGTTCAGCGCGGCTTCGGGCGGGATGAGCCCGGCCATGCTGACCGAGGCCAACGCCTCCCTGCTCCTCGCTCACGGAACCGAGAGGCAACGCCAGGTGTTCGCCTCGCGTGAGCTGCATGGTGAATGGGCCGGCACGATGTGCCTGTCCGAGAACCAGGCGGGCTCATCGCTGTCCGACATCACCACACGGGCTGTCCCGGACGGCGACGGATACGCCGATGACCCACTCGGGCCGCGCTACCGGGTCACCGGAAACAAGATGTGGATCAGCGCCGGCGAGCACGATCTGGCCGCGAACATCGTCCACCTCGTGCTCGCCAAGACAGCCGGCCCGGACGGAACCATAGACCCGAGCACCAAGGGAATCTCCCTGTTCGTGGTCCCGAAGTTCCTGGTCGACGCCGACGGGAACCTCGGGGAGCGCAACGACGTCGTGCTGGTGGGGCTGAACCACAAGCTCGGCTGCCGAGGCATACCCAACACCGCCCTCGCGTTCGGCGACGGTACGTGGCGGCCGAACGGTGAGGCAGGCGCGGTCGGCTATCTGGTCGGCAAGCCTGGCGACGGCCTGCGGCAGATGTTCCACATGATGAACGCGGCGCGGATCGCGATCGGGCTGGGGGCCGCTGCGCTCGGCTTCGCCGGATACGCGGCCTCGCTGGACTATGCCAAGCAACGGAGGCAGGGCCGCCCGCTCACCCGTGCCGGCAAGAACGCCGCGACGCCCCAGGTGCCGCTGGTCCAGCACGCTGACGTCAAGCGGATGTTGCTGGCACAGAAGGCGTACTCCGAGGGCGGCATCGCCCTCGGTCTCTACGCGGCGCGCCTGCTCGACGAGCAGGCCACCGGAGACGCGGCGGCGGCAGAGGATGCCGGCCGGCTTCTCGAGGTGCTGACGCCGGTCGTGAAGAGCTGGTCCAGCGAGTGGTGCCTGGAAGCGAACAGCCTGGCCATCCAGGTGATGGGCGGCGCCGGATACACCCGCGACTTCCCGGTGGAGCAGTACTGGCGGGACAACCGGCTCAACATGATTCACGAGGGCACGCACGGCATCCAGGGCCTCGATCTGCTGGGGCGCAAGATGCTGTTGGCAGATGGAGCCTGCGTGGAGGCGCTGGCGCAACGGGTGCAGGTTACAGCTGAACGAGCCCGAGACGGTGGTCTGGGTGAGTACGCCGACCGGCTCGTCGATGCCTGGACGCGCGCGGTCTCGGCGGCTTCGTCGGCGTGGGAGAGCGGCGACCCGGCCGAGGCGCTCGCCAACGCAACCCTGTTCCTGCAGGGCTTCGGGCACGTGGTGCTGGCCTGGATCTGGCTGGACGTCGCCGTGTCCGCCCAGGCCAGTGACCACGCTGAGGCTCCCGGCAAAATCGCCGCGATGCGTTACTTCTTCAGCTACGAACTGCCCAAGATCCATGCCTGGTTGGACGTCGTCGCGCGACGTGAGCCGCTCTGCCGGGACCTGGACGCAGCACTGCTGTGATGCGGTGTGGCTGTCCGATCCGGTGAGTTGGGAAGCTCATCGAGGCCGGGGCATCCCCCATGCGGGCAGGACGTCCTCGCTCCCCGCGAGCCCGCATGCGCGCACCGCTAGCGTGCCGCCAAGCCAAGTGAAAGGGAACGCCATGATCCTCCCCGTTGTGACGGGCCGCATCGACGACGCCGAGTTCGTGCCCCTGGCGCCAGAGGAAGGCGGCTGGGAGCCGGTCGAGGGCGACGCGAACGCTCGGATACACACTCTCTGCGAGAACGATCATGTCTGGTCGGGAGTCGCGCTCTTCGACCCCTGCACGTTCAACTATCACGCCGATCACGCGTCCGTGATCCATCTGCTGGAGGGCGCGGCGACGATCACCTCCGACGGACACACCTCGAAGGTAGGCGCCGGGGACGTCGTCTATCTCACGCCCGGGATCACCAGCACCTGGGTCGTCAAAGCTCCGGTGCGGGAGTTCTTCGCGGCGTTCACCCCGGTGGCGGGCACCAACTGACAACGCGCGACCGGCAGGCCGGCACCACGCCGGCCGGAACCGCGCGGCCATCGGGACCCGGTCCGTCACCACCTCGGTGAGGACCTGAAGAAAGCGGCGCATCCGCCGGCGTCGCCTCTGCGCGTCGGCGGTCTCGCAGGCCTACCGCCGACAGCGGTCGCCACCGCGGACGCGACATCCCGCGCGACGAGGCGAACAGTATGCCGCGGGGCCGCACGAGGCGGGCGTCCCGACCGCGCCGGTCCGGACGGCCCCGTACCGTCCTCGGCGGGCTGCCGTTCGTCGAGTGGCTCCTGGAGCACCGGGTCGCGCTCACGGCCATCAGGGATCCGCGGGCCCGGTCGGACCGTGCGCTCGGTCGAGGTCCTGACCGAGGTCTGATCCGGCTCTCACCCCGGTGGGGGATGCTCCGGCGGGGCGATCCGTGATCTTGTGGAGCGTTCCTCGGCACCGCGGCGAGAGCGGCTCCCGTACCCGCGCCGTGTTGCGAGGACTGTACGGGGCTTGGCGGTTCGTGGCCGGCCCTCCCTCTGCGTTCACTCGGCTGACACCGCACCGGCACGACGTGCGTCGCGCAGTCATCCCTCCTCACAGGCCGGAGATTTCCGTGCACTTCCCCAACCATCCGTCGCGAAGCCGACCAGGTCCGTACGTGTCGCAGGATGCGCCACAGCGGGCGCGCGTCGAGCACCTGCGCCAAGCCGTCCACCGTTCCCAACTCGTCTTTCTCGTCGTCAACGGCGTTCCCTTCGCCGTGGGTGTCGTTCTGTTCCCTTTCTCGAGCCTCCCTGGCCTGCCCCTGTTCGGTCAGTTCACCCTGGGCGTCGTCTGGGGCATCGCTCAATGCGGCCTCTTCGTCGCCACGGCCTGGTGGTACGAGAGGCGATCCGGGCGTCTGTGCGATCCCGTCGAGCAGGCCCTGGTCGAGGGAGTACGCCAGGCCGAGGCGTCGGGTGCTTCTCCCCTCGACGGGGCGGTGAAGCGGTGACCCTGCGCACATGGGCGTCGGGCGCGGTCGACCCGCTCGGTGCCGACGTCCGGGCCACCGTCGTCGTCGCCTGTCTGGTCCTGCTGGGATTGGCGCTCCTGTGGGCTTTCGTCCTCGTGTCGGCGCAGGAGGACGACCCGGAACGGCTCTACATCGCCGACCGGTCCCTCTCGCCGGTGTTCAACGGGTCCGCCGTGGCCGGAGAGCAGATATCGGTCCTCACCCTGCTGGCGGTTCCCGGGGGCATCGCTCTGTTCGGCTACGACGGCTACCTCTATGCCATCGACATCCTTGTCGCCTTCGGCGTGCTGCTGCTCCTCGCTCAGAAGATCCGCAACAGCGGTCGTTACACTCTCGGCGGCCTCTTCTCCTTGCGTGCGTCAGGAGCGGCGCCCCGCGTCGCCGCATCCCTGGTGACGCTGATCGTCACGATTCCCATCCTCGCGATTCAGCTGCGTGCCGCCGGCATCACCACGGCTTTCCTGGTCGGGATGTCGACTCCGGGAGCCCAGATCGTGTGCACGGTTCTGATGGCCTTCCTCGTCGCGTGCTTCGCCGGAGTGGCCGACTTGAGAGGCCTTGGCTTCATGCACGTCATCAAGGTCCCCCTCGCCTTGGTGACGCTTGCCGTGGTCAGCTTCCTGGCCCTCAAGCAGTTCGAGTGGGACCCGGGAAGCGTCCTCTCGGCCGCGGTGAACAAGAGTGCTGCGCCGCAGCAGTATCTGAGCGGGGGAATATGGTCCGACGCGACCACCCTGGGAGCGTTCAACCTGATCGGTGATCACCTGGTCGTGATCCTCGGTACGGCCGTGGCACCTCACTTGATCCTGCGCATCAGCGCGTCCCGCACAGGGCGCTCGGCGCGGCGATCCATGAGCACCGCCGTGGGGCTGAGCGGTGTCTACACCGTCCTGCTGATCGCAACAGGCTTCGCGGCGGCGGCCGTCGTGGGCAGCGGGGCCATCAGTGCGGTCGACGCCGACGGCCAGTCGTCCCCGATCCTGCTGGCTTCGGCCGTACTTCCAGACCATCCGACGGCGCGCATCGTGCTGGTCACCGTGATGGCGTGTCTGGTCTTCCTGTCCGTGCTGACGACCGTGGCCAGTGTGGCCTTCGCCGCCGCCGTCTCCTTCGCCCACGATGTGTACGCGAAAGCCTCGCGGGCCGAAAGATCCGGCACCGGAGAGGTGTGGGCGTTGCGTCTGGCCGTCGCCGTCCTGTGCGCCGCGGCACTGTCGGTGTCCGCTGCCACCGTTCACCATCCGTTCGAGTTCCTGATGACGTTCTCCATGAGCGTTGCGGCGTCGTGCATCTTCCCCGTGCTGATCTACTCCTTCTTCTGGCGCAGGTTCAATCGCACAGGGCTGCTGTGGTGCGTCTACGGGGGACTGTCGGCCTGCGTCGTCCTCATGGCCTGCTCGTCCTTCGTCTCCGGGACCGATTACGCGCTCTTCCCGCAGGCCGGTTTCAACTGGTATCCCTTCCTGACCCCGGGCCTGATCTCCGTACCGACGGCATTCCTGCTGGGGTGGCTCGGCAGCAGGAGGTCGCCGGGGCAGTCCGAAGCCGAATTCCGGCGCGACGAATACAAGCTCCTGACCGGGGAGGACGCCAGGCCCAGGGGCCGTTGATCCGAAGCTTGCGGACGGGCCCGCGACACGTGTCGCGGGCCCGTCCGCGCGTCGTGCGCCCGGAATCGCGTGGGCTGCCTTCCGCCTCCCCCGGTCGGGCACCTCGTCCCTCCCCGGCGATCCGCGCTTCGCGTCACATGCGCATGGTCACTGATGCCACATGGATCCGGTCGTGTCCGCGGGATGAGCGTCATCGTCTCGGCGCGGATCCCCCACCTGGGTCACTCCTGTCGCCCGGCCGTTGACGCCCCGAGTCCCGATGCCGAGAGTGGCGGGTGACCAACCGCTTAGTATCCCTGGAGGAAGCATGCCTGAAGCAGTCATCGTCGCCACCTCACGGTCCCCGATAGGACGCGCCGGCAAGGGCTCCCTGAAGGACATGCGTCCCGACGACCTCGCCGCCCAGATGGTGCGGGCCGCGCTGGCCGAGGTGCCCGAGCTGGACCCTGCCGAGATCGTCGACCTGATCCTCGGCGTGGGCCAGCCGGCGGGCGAGTCGGGCAACAACCTCGGCCGCGCCGTCGCCGTGCTGGCCGGCATGGACGGCCTCCCGGGCGTCACCGTGAACCGGTACTGCTCGAGCAGCCTGCAGACCACGCGCATGGCGCTCCACGCCATCAAGGCGGGTGAGGGACATGCCTACATCTCCGCCGGCGTCGAGACGGTGAGCCGCTACGCGAACGGTTTCGCGGACAACCCCGAGGGGCACAACCTGGCCTTCGCCGAGGCGCAGGCGCGTACCGAGAAGCGCGCGAGCGGAGGCGCGGACGCGTGGGTGGACCCGCGGATGACCGGGGCGCTGCCGGACCTCTACATCGCGATGGGCCAGACCGCGGAGAACGTCGCCCAGACCATCGGCATGTCGCGCAAGGAGCAGGACGAGTTCGCCGTCCGCAGCCAGAACCTCGCATGCCGGCGGATCGAGGAGGGCTTCTGGGCCCGCGAGATCACCCCGGTGACCCTGCCCGACGGTTCTGTCGTCTCGACCGACGACGGGCCCCGCCCGGGCACCACGCTCGAAGGCGTCAGCGGGCTCAAGCCGGTCTTCCGCCCCGACGGCACGGTCACCGCGGGCAACGCCTGCCCGCTCAACGACGGTGCCGCCGCGCTGGTGATCATGAGTGACGTGCGGGCCAGGGAGCTGGGGCTCACCCCGCTCGCCCGGATCGTCTCCACGGCCGTCACCGGGCTGTCGCCGGAGATCATGGGCCTCGGCCCGGTCGAGGCCATCCCGGCCGCCCTGCGCAACGCGGGCCTGGGCCTGGACGACATCGACCTGTTCGAGATCAACGAGGCGTTCGCCGTCCAGTCGCTCGGCTCGGCCCAGCTGCTCGGCATCCCGCTGGAGAAGCTCAACGTCAACGGCGGCGCCATCGCCGTCGGCCACCCCTTCGGCATGACCGGTGCCCGTATCACCTCCACCCTCATCAACTCCCTGCAGTGGCACGACAAGCAGTTCGGCGTGGAGTCCATGTGCGTCGGCGGCGGCATGGGCATGGCCATGGTCATCGAGCGGCTGAGCTGAGAGGAACGGACATGAGCAAGCGTTTCGAGGGCAGGACGGCGATCGTCACCGGAGCGAGCCGCGGCATCGGTCTCGGCATCGCCGAGCGGCTGGTCGCCGACGGCGCCCGTGTCGTCATCACCGCCCGCAAGCAGGACGCCCTGGACGAGGCGGTCGCCCACCTCGGGGGATCCGACGTGGCCCTCGCCGTCGCGGGCCGCGCCGACGACGGCGACCACCAGGCCGACGTCATCCGGCAGACGATCGAGACCTTCGGCAGCATCGACTTCCTGGTCAACAACACCGGGATCAATCCGGTGTACGGACCGCTCGTCGAGCTCGACCTCGCGGCGGCGCGGAAGATCGTCGAGGTCAACTGCATCGCTGCCGTCTCGTGGGTGCAGCAGGTCCACCGTGCCTGGATGAAGGAGCACGGCGGTGCGATCGTCAACGTCTCCTCGCTCTCGAGCGTCCGCACGGCGCCGGGAATCGGCTTCTACGGCGCGAGCAAGGCGATGCTGAACTCGCTCACCGACCTCATGGCGGTCGAACTCGGGCCGGACATCCGGATCAACGGCGTGGCGCCGGCCGTGGTGAAGACGAAGTTCGCGACCAAGCTCTACGAAGGACGCGAGGACGAGATCGCCGCGGCGTACCCCCTCAAGCGGCTCGGCGAGCCCGAGGACATCGGCGGCGTGGTGGCCTTCCTGCTCTCCGACGAGGCCGCCTGGCTCACGGGCCAGACCGTACTCGTCGACGGTGGGGTCAGCCTCACCGGCGCCGGGGAGTGACCCGGTGCGCGAGATCGACGCCGTCCTGTTCGACTACGGAGGCGTGCTCACGGGCCCGGTGAAACGTGCGATCGCCGACTGGCTCGTCGCGGACGCGATCGCACCGGAGTCCTTCTCGCACACCCTTCGGGCGTGGCTGTCCCGCGACGCCCCGGACGGTACGCCGATCCACCGGCTGGAGACCGGGGAGCTCCCGGTCGAGGAGTTCGAGGCGCTGTTCGCAGCCGAACTGCGGACCACCGACGGACGTCCCGTCATCGCCTCGGGGATCCTCGGCCGCCTCTTCGCGGGCATGCGACCGGATCCCGCGATGTTCGCGCTGGCCGAGGAGCTGCGCAGGCACGACGTGCGGGTCGGCCTGCTCTCCAACAGCTGGGGCAACACCTACCCGCGCCGGTGGATCGACGCGTTCTTCGACCCGGTCGTGATCTCCGGCGAAGTGGGGCTGCGCAAGCCCCACGCCGCCATCTACGAGCTGGCCCTGGACCGGCTCGGTGTACCCCCCGACCGGGTGCTCTTCCTCGACGATGCCGAGCCCAACGTGCTCGGTGCGCGAAGCGTGGGCCTGCACGGCCTGCTGCACGTCGACGCCTCGTCGACCCGCGCCGCGCTCGCCGGCCTCGTGCCGGACCTCAACCCCCACCAGACAGGAGACATCACATGACCACACCCACCACGCCGCGGATCGCGATAGTGACCGGAGCCGCGCGCGGCATCGGCGCCGGGGTCGCGCGCCGCCTCGCCGCCGACGGGTTCGCCGTCGCCGTACTGGACCTCGACGAGACCGCCTGCAAGGCGGTCGTGGAGGGGATCGAGACGGCGGGTGGCCGTGGCCTCGCCGTCGGCGTCGACGTGGCTGACGAGCGCGCCGTCGAGGCCGCGGTCGAGCGGATCGCGACACAGCTGGGTGAGCCGACCGTCCTGGTCAACAACGCCGGGATCATCCGCGACAACCTGCTGTTCAAGATGAGCGTCGACGAGTGGGACGCGGTGATGGACGTGCACCTGCGCGGCGCGTTCCTGATGACGCGCGCGGTCCAGGGATACATGACCAAGGCCGGCTGGGGCCGGATCGTGAACCTGTCCAGCACCTCGGCGCTGGGCAACCGCGGTCAGGCGAACTACTCCGCCGCCAAGGCCGGCGTCCAGGGCTTCACCAAGACCCTCGCCCTCGAGCTCGGGAAGTTCGGCGTCACCGCCAACGCGATCGCCCCCGGGTTCATCGAGACCGAGATGACCAAGGCCACCGCGGAGCGCATGGGCTACTCGTTCGAGGACTTCAGGGCCGCGATCGTCAAGAACATCCCGGTCGGCCGCGGAGGCCTCCCGGCCGACATCGCGAACGCGGTCTCGTTCTTCGCCGGCGAGAGCGCCGGCTTCGTCTCCGGCCAGGTGCTGTACGTCGCCGGAGGGCCGCAGGCATGAAGGTCTTCAACGGCATCGCCGAGCTCGAGAAGGCCGTCGGCACACACCTCGGCCACTCGGACTGGCACACGATCACCCAGGACCAGATCGACGCGTTCGCCGCGGCGACGGGCGACCACCAGTGGATCCACGTCGACCCCGAGAAGGCCGCCCAGGGGCCGTTCGGCTCGACCGTCGCGCACGGCTTCCTCACCCTCAGCCTGGTGCCGATGCTCACCTGGCAGGTGTACACCGTCGAAGGCGTCCGGATGGGCGTCAACTACGGTGCCGACAAGCTCCGCTTCCCCTCGCCGGTGCCGGTCGGCTCGCGCGTCCGAGCCGGCGTGGAGCTGACGGCGGTCACGCCGAACGTCCTCGGTTACCAGGTGGCCACCCGGGTGACGATCGAGCGTGACGGCGGCGACAAGCCGGCGTGCGTCGTCGACATGCTTGCCGTGGTGGTGCCGTGATGGCGACGACCGACATGCCCCCCGGCCTCGACCTCGACGCCCTCGGCGCATGGTTCGCGGCCGAGATCCCGGACGCCGGTGACCGGCTGCGGGCGACGCTGATCGCCGGCGGGAAGTCCAACCTCACCTACGTCGTGACCGACGGCGCGCAGGAGTGGATCGTCCGGCGACCGCCCCTCGGACACGTCCTGGCCACGGCCCACGACATGGCCCGCGAGTACCGCGTGATGTCCGCGCTTCAGAACACCCGCGTGCCCGTCCCGCGGACGTACTCCCTGTGCGGCGACGCCTCGGTCCTGGGGGCCGACTTCTACGTCATGGAGCGGTGCGCCGGCACACCGTACCGGCAGGCCGCCGAGCTGGCGTCCCTCGGTCCGGCGCGCACCCGTGCCATCTCCGAGCGGCTCGTGGACACGCTCGCGACGCTGCACGCGGTCGACCCGGCGTCGGTCGGACTGGGCGACTTCGGCCGGCCGCAGGGCTTCCTCGCACGCCAGGTCGGCCGCTGGAAGAAGCAGCTCGACGCGTCGTGGACCCGTGACCTGCCGGCAGCCGACGAGCTCCACCGGCTGCTGTCCGCGAACGTTCCGGCCGAGTCCGCCGTCGGCATCGTGCACGGCGACTACCGGCTCGACAACGTGCTCGTCGACGGAGCCGACCAGGTGACCGCCGTCCTCGACTGGGAGATGGCCACACTGGGCGACCCGCTGACCGACCTGGCGCTGATGCTCGTCTACTTCCGTCTCGGGAGCGCGGGCATCAGCGACCTGAGCGACGTCTCCACGGCACCCGGGTTCCTCGACGAGCAGCAGGTGATCGAGCAGTACTCGCGCGGCAGTGACCGGGACCTCTCCGGATTCGGCTTCTACCTCGGCCTCGCCGCGTTCAAGCTCGCCGCGATCCTCGAAGGCATCCACTACCGCCATCTGAACGGACAGACCGTCGGGGTGGGCTTCGACCGCATCGGCGACGCGATCCACCCGCTGCTGGACGCGGGCCTCAACGCACTCAAGGAGTACCGATGATGGACTTCCGGTATGACGCGCGGACCCAAAGGCTGCGCGAGAACCTCCTCGATTTCATGGACAGCCAGGTCCATCCGGCCGAGACCGTCTTCCACGAGCAGCAGGCGGCGCTCGACGACCCGTGGGCGTGGGACTCGGTCCCGGTCATGAAGGAGCTGAGGGACGCGGCCCGCGCACGCGGGCTGTGGAACCTCTTCCTCCCCGGCAAGGACGGCGCCGGCCTGACGAACCTCCAGTACGCCCCGCTGGCGGAGATCTCCGGACGCAGCCTCCACCTGGCGCCCCCGGCCATGAACTGCGCGGCGCCGGACACCGGCAACATGGAGGTGCTGCACATGTTCGGCACCCCCGAGCAGAAGGAGCGCTGGCTCCAGCCGCTCCTGAA
>NZ_JBEXSZ010000103.1:0-29978 GCF_040613865.1 Streptomyces sp. NPDC006197
GCGCGGCGCGGGTCCCGCCGGCCGGGGGCGGCGGACGGGGGCCGCCCCCCGCCGGGCGGGGGGGTCCAAAATGAGGGCGGGTGGGGTGGGGCGGGGGGGGATCGAGCCTCACCGCACCGGCCTTTTCGTGACCACGCGCGCGTGCCGGCCGGCGTCAGCGGCCGCCGACGCGGCCGTGCAGCAGGCGGGAGAGGGCCGCGTGCACGTCGTCGAGCGACCGCTCGCTCTGGAAGGCCTGCCAGTCGAGCGCCGCCACCAGCACCATCCCGACCAGCGCCGCCGCCGTCAGCTGGACGTCGATCTCCTCGCTCAGCTCACCGGCCGCGACCCCCTCGCGCAGCACCCCCTCGACCACCGCCACGGCTTCCTGACGCACCACCAGGAGCGTGGAGTTCCAGGCCCGGTTGGTGCGCCAGAGCTCGGCCACGTACAGCTGGGTGAAGGCCGGGTAGCGGTCGATGAAGACGAGGCCCGCGCGGATCATCGCGTCCAGCGCGTCGACCCGGCTCCCGCCGCGCTCGGCGGTCTCCTCGGCCGCCGCGCGCAGGGAGGCGGCGAGCAGCGACACGCCGTGGCGCAGCAGCTCCTCGAAGAGCTCGGTCTTGCTCTTGAAGTTGTAGTAGACCGTGCCCTTGGCCACGCCGGCCCGCTCGGCGATCTCGTCCACCGTCGTCGCGGAGAAGCCCTGTTCCGCGATGAGGGTGACGGCCGCCTCGTAGAGCTTCGTGCGCGTGGCCTGGCGTCGGGTGCTGCTGCTGTCCATGGCGTCGATTCTCACAGGTTCAGAGCGACAGTTCGGGGTGGAGCCGGTCGAGCGTCCACACCTGCTTCTTGCGCGCCGAGACGGCGGTCAGGGCCAGGGCGCCCACGGTGAAGGCCGCCAGGACCGCGCAGGCCTGCCAGACCGGTCCGATCCCGCCGCCGGTGATCAGCCGGCGCAGCGCCTCGACCACGTGGCTCATCGGCAGGAACGGGTGGACGGCGTTGAAGAAGGCCGGGCTGGTCTGGACGGGATACGTGCCGCCCGCCGAGGTCAGCTGGAGCATCAGGAACGCGAGCACCAGGATCCGGCCCGCCGCGCCGAAGCGGGCGTTGAGCCACTGGATGATCGCGGCGAAGCAGCAGGTGACGAGGGCGAGGAAGCCGATCGTGCCGGCGGCCCGGGTCATCTGGAGGCCGAGGCCCCAGTGCAGGACCGACATCAGGGCCGCGACCTGGAGGACGCCGATGGCCGCCACCGGGAGCCAGCCGGCCAGCGCGATCCGCCAGGCGGAGCCGCCCGCGGCGAGGGCACGCCGGTTCAGCGGCTGGATGATCATGTACGCGACCATCGCGCCGACCCAGAGGGAGAGCGGGATGAAGTACGGGGCGAAGCCCGTGCCGTAGTTCGGCGCCTTGTGCAGGGACTGCGAGGCCAGCTTCACCGGGTCGGCCATGACCTGCGTGCGCCGGTCGCGGTCCTGCTTGTCGTAGTCGGGGATCTGGTCGACCCCGTCCTTGAGGCCGGTGGCGAGGCTGCCCGAGCCGTCGGCCAGCTTGAACAGACCGCCGTCGAGGGCGCCCGCGCCCTTCTTGAGCTTGCCGACACCGGTGTCGAGGCTGACCGAGCCGGTCTTCGCCGCGGTGATGCCGGTGTGCAGCCGGTCCGCGCCCTTCGCGACCTTCTGCGCGCCCGCGTTGAGCTCGTTGATCTTCGCGATGGCGTTCTCGACGTCCTCGTCGAGGTGCGGGGCGCGGGCGGCCAGCTCGTCGGCCTGCTTCCGGAGCTTGGTGAGGCGGGCGTCCAGGGTCTTCAGGTCGTCGGCGTCGTCCTTGGTGAGCTCGTGCACGTCGTCGGCGATGGTGGCGACGTCGTCGGCGGAGACCGAGGCCTTCCTGAGCTTCTCGCAGGCCTGGGGGGCGAGGGCGGACGTGGTGCCGGGAGCGGTGCCGAGGGCGGGGGCGGGGACGTTCACGCACAGCTCGCGGTGGAGCTTGGCGAGATCGTCGTCCGCCCTGTGCGCGGCGGCGCGGACCAGGGGCGCCCGCCGGACCAGGTCGTCCAGGTTGTGCTGGGCGGCCGCGGCGGAGTCGGAGACGAGCCGGGCGGTGTCGCGGATCGACTTGCCGTTGTTCGCCAGGTACGGACGGACCTTGTCGGCGGTGCCGTTCACCTTGTCGGCGAGGGTCTGCGTGCCGTTCGCGACCTTGCGGGAGCCGTTCTCCAGGTCCTTGGCGCCCTTGTCGAGCTTCTTCAGGCCGGCGGCCAGGTCGCCGCTGCCGTCCTTGGCGTCCGTGAGGCCGTCCGACAGGCTCTTGGAACCCTTCTTCGCCTTGTCCACGCCCTGCTTGAGGTCGGCCGCGCCCTTGGCGGCCTTCGCGGTGGCGTCGTGGATGTCGGAGAAGGAGATGAAGATCTTGTCGAGGAAGGTGCGCGAGGACTTCGTGGAGGCCGCGGTGCGCACCTCGGAGAAGACCGTCCGGGAGATCTGGCCGACGATGTAGTTGTTCGCGTCGTTCGTCCGCACCCGGAGCGCGCCGGTCTCGGGGGAGTCGCCGGAGCTGGAGGCGATGCGGCTGCTGAAGTCGCCGGGCATGGTCAGGGACAGGTAGTACGTTCCGTCCTCCACGCCCGCGCGTGCCTCGGCGTCGCTGACCCGGTGCCACTCGAAGGTCTCGCTCTTCAGGAGCCCCTCGGTGATGTCGTCACCGGCGTGGATCTCCTTCCCGCCGGCGGTGGCGCCCCGGTCCTCGTTGACGAGGGCGACGGGGATCTTGTCGAGCCTGCTGTACGGGTCCCAGAACGAGTACAGGTACAGGGCGCCGTACAGCAGGGGCAGCAGCAGGATCGCGACGAGCGCGGCGCGCGGCAGCTTTCCCCTGCCGAAGCGCTTCAGCTCAAGCGCGGCCAGTTTCGGCGAGCGCATCGGCCGCCCCCTCCTCGGTCGTGGCGTCGGTGGTGTCGTCGGCCGCGGTCTCCCCGACGGCGGCCTGGTCGGCGTCGGTGTCGCCGGTGGTGGTGTCCGCCGCGGCGTGGCCCTCGGGGGCCTCCGGGGCGGTCTCGCCCGCGAGCGTCGTGACGCGCAGGGCGTCCTCGGGGGCCTCGCTGCAGACGGCGAGGACCGTCGTCCCGGCGGCGGCCAGGGAGCGCAGCAGTGCCCAGGCCTCGGCGCGGTCGGCGTCCGAGAGCTTCAGGTCCGTGTCGTCCACGGCGAGCAGCCGGGGGCGGCCGATCAGGGCGAGGGCGATCGAGAGCCGCAGCGCCTCGAGCCGCTCCAGGTCCCGTACGGAGGTCCGCTCGCCCTTCGGCAGGGCGGCGAGGTCCAGCCCCGCGGCCGCCACGGCCTCCTCGATCCGGGCCCGGGTCGTCGCGGCCCGCTCGGCGGGGCGGCGCAGGAGCGCCCGTACGGAGCCGTCGTAGCGGCGCTGGAGCAGGGCCCGCTCGCGCAGGTGCTCGGCGACCGTGAAGGCGGGGTCGAGCTCGCTGACGCCCGGGACCTGGCCGAGCGCGCTGATCCGGCGCACGGCGGCCATCTTGCGGGGCAGGGCGAATCCGCCGACCTCCGCGTGGCCCTCCTTGGCCTTCATCCGGCCGGTGAGCGCGAGCAGCAGGCAGGTGCGCCCGGAACCCGAAGGGCCCTCGATGGCCACCAGCGCGCCGGGCTCGGCGCGGAAGGAGACCTGCCGGAAGGCCCAGCCTCGCGGCCCCTTCAGTCCGAAGCCGTCCGCGACGACGGCGGCGCCGTGCGGCTGCTCCTCGGTTTCCGTGCCCACGGACTCACCCCCCATTCCCCTTTTTGAACTGACCAGTCAGTTCAAAAGTTACCCCCGAGTTGGGTTTCAGGCAAAACCCCAGGTCAGCGTGATTGTCAGTGGGGCGCGACACCATGAACACATACGGCCACAGCGCCGTCACGCGACGACAGGAGGCTCGACATGGCCGGCCCTTCCGCAGCAGCCGCGCCCCGCCGCCGCCCCGCCCCCGGGGAGACGGGACCCGCATCCGACATCCACCCCGTCCCGCGCCGCTCCGCCGCCCCGCCCGCCGCCCTCGACCTCCTCGCCAAGTCCCACGCCGGGCTCGCCGAGGCCGCCGCCCTCGACCGCCCCCACGAGCGGTACGCCACCGCCCACCTCGCCGCCCTGCGCGCCGCGGCCGCCGTGCTCGCCGCCCGGGCCAGGCCCGACACCCGCCCCCGCCACCGGCAGCGGATAAGAAGCACCTGGGAGCTCCTCCCCGACCTCGCCCCCGAGCTGACCGAATGGAGCGCCCTCTTCGCCGCCGGCGCCCAGCGCCGGGCCCGCGCCGAGGCCGGCATCAGCGGCGCGGCCACCCGGCGCGAGGCCGACGACCTGCTCAGGGACGCCGCGCACTTCCTGCGCCTGGTCGAGCGGCTGCTCGCCCTAGGGGGTGCCTGACCCTTCACGCCGGACCGGGGTCGACGAGAGCGGAGGATGATCCGAAAGGCCGGGGCGAGGCCATAGGGTGGGGAGCGTCCGTACCCGTCACCGAGGAGTCAACAGCCGTGCCGGACCCTTCCCCTGTCTTCGGTCGAGAGGCGTCGTCGCGTCCGTCGCGCGCCTCCCTGCGTACCGCCGTCGTCTGGGACGTCCTCAAAGACGCCCTGGACCGCCGGGTCGAGGCGACCGGGAAGGACAGCCTCGACGTCCTCGACACGGGCGGCGGCTCCGGGAACTTCGCGGTGCCGGTGGCCCGCCTCGGCCACCGGGTCACCGTCGTCGACCCCAGCCCCAACGCGCTCTTCGCGCTGGAGCGCCGGGCCGCCGAGGCCGGCGTCGCCGACCTCGTCACCGGCGTCCAGGGCGACATCCGCGGCCTCTTCGACGTGGTCGGGCGGGAGGAGTACGACACCGTGCTCTGCCACGGCGTCCTGGAGTACGTCGACGACCCCGCCGAAGGCGTGCGGAACGCCGCCGCCGCGCTCCGCCCCGCCGGCAGCCTCAGCCTGCTCGCCGCCGGGGTCGGCGGCGCCGTCCTCGCCCGCGCCCTCGCCGGCCACTTCACCGAGGCCCGGCACGCGCTCGACGACCCCGCCGGCCGCTGGGGCGCCGGCGACCCCGTGCCCCGGCGCTTCACCGCCGAGCAGCTCACCGACCTCGCCGACGGGGCCGGGCTCGAGATCGGCGCCGTGCACGGCGTCCGGGTCTTCGCCGACCTGGTCCCCGGCGCCCTCGTCGACACCGAGCCCGGCGCCGCCGAGGCCCTGCTCAGGCTGGAGGCGGCCGCCGCGGAGCTGCCCTCCTTCCACGCCATCGCCACCCAGCTGCACCTTCTCGGCGAGAAGCGGGCCTGAGCGGAACGCCCGCCCGTCCGGCGGTGCGAGCCGGGCGCTCCATGGAGTACGCCACAGCCCGCCCGATGAAGGGCTCCGCCCCGTATGATCGGGGGACACCATCCGGCATGACGGGGAAGGGGCTGGGGAATCAACGCCTCAGCAACCGATCCGCATGGCGGCCCGGATTGGCTATTCGGCATTGAGGGCGGGTTTCACGGGGGCGATTCCCTGCCTATCCTGAAAGGGCCGCAAACCGGTCGCCCCCGCGACCGACGACTAGGAGGACTCCGTGCCGCTCTCGGAGCACGAGCAGCGAATGCTCGAGCAGATGGAGCGAGCGCTGTACGCCGAAGATCCCAAGTTCGCGACAGCGCTCGAGGGAAGCGGACTGCGTACGTACACCCGGCGACGGGTCTACCAGGCAGTCGCCGGCTTCCTGGTGGGTATCGCGCTCCTCATGGCCGGAATGGTCGCACAGCAGATCTGGATCAGCGTGGTGGGATTTCTCGTCATGCTGGGCTGCGCGGTCCTGGCGGTCACCGGATGGCGCAAGGCGCCGAAGCCGGGTGAGCAGCGGGCCAGGGGTGGGATGGCGGCCGGTGGCCGTCAGACCCGGCAGCGACGCTCCATGATGAACCGGATCGAGGAGCGGTGGCAGCGCCGCCGCGACGAGCAGGGCGGCGGCCACTGACGGCGTCCGAGCGGTAGTCCCGCCCCCCGAAACCGACCGAGCCCCGCAGGGCCGGCGCCCCCTCGGCGCCTCCCCTGCGGGGCTCGGCCCGTCCCGGCACCTGCGCCCACCACCCCCGTGTGGGCAATCGTCCCGCAGGGCGGGACGGGTGGGCACACGGGACGGCGCCCTGAGCGGCGCCTCCGCGTTCTGTGCCTGGCCCGCACCACCAGTGCACTGTGCACGGGGTGCGGGTCCAGGCTCGGGAGCCTCTGGCGCCGGCAAGGGCGCCGTCCCGTTGTGCCCACCCGTTCCGCCCCAGCGGAACGATTGCCCACAACGGGGTGGGTGGGCGCCGCCCCCGGTTCGTGTCGTCAGTTCGTCTCGCGTGCCCCCCGGCGGAGGAGGCCCGACGCTCGGGTTCTCACCGTCTCGGCGCGGGCCGACCAGCGGGTGCTCGTGGCCGACCAGCGGGACGAGGCCGTCCAGCGGAGGCGGGCGGCCGAGCGGGGCGCCAGAAGGGCGCGGAGCCGCCCGCGCCGGTCGGCGCCCGCGTGGAACCCGGCCCGGACCCGCGCGCCCTCGGCGGCCAGGCCCGCGACGGGCTGCGGCCGGGACGCGTACAGCACCTCCTCCACCGCCCGCGCCACCCGGTGCACCGCGTCCGCGGACTCGCCCCGCAGCTCACCGAGGCGGACGATCCGTGCCGCCGCCTTCCGGGGCGTCAGCGAGTCGTCGGGCTCGACCCCGTGGTCCCAGGCCGTGTCGTTGATCTCCTCCCAGACCGCGAGCGTGTCCGAGCCGAGCCGGCGGGCCCGGACCCGGGTCCGCCAGAGCAGCGGGAGGAAGGGGAGCGAGAGGAGCAGCAGGGCCGCCAGGGACAGCAGCGTCACCGTCAGGGGGTCGGGGCCCGAGCCGTCGGAGGACGCCCCGGCCACCGCCTCGTCCGGACCGCAGTCGCCGAGCTTCCGCTCCTGCGGGGTGCAGCCGGCCGAGGCGCTCGGCGCGGCGGACGGCTGCGCCGAGGCGCTCTGCTGCGGCTGCGCGGGCCCGGTGGCCGTGCCCGAGGGCGTGGTCACCCGGGTGTACGAGGGGGTGGAGCCCCGCGAGGGGGTCGGCTCGAACCGGGTCCACCCGACGCCGTCGAAGTACAGCTCGGGCCAGGCGTGCGCGTCCCGGATGCCGACGGAGACCGAGCCGTCGGTCTGGGTCGTGCCCGGCATGAAGCCCACGGCCACGCGGGCCGGGATGCCGAGCGAGCGGGCCATCGCCGCCATGGAGAAGGAGAAGTGGACGCAGAAGCCCTCCTTGTCCTTCAGGAAGCGGGAGATCGCCTGCACACCGGTGCCGGACACGACGTCGACGTCGTAGCGGAAGCCGCCGTCGTGGGCGAACCAGTCCTGGAGCTTCACCGCCTTCTCGTAGTCGTTGCGCGCACCCTTGGTGACCGACAGGGCCGTCGCCCGCACGTCGGCGGGCAGCGCGGCGGGCACCTTGGTGTACTCGCGGCGCAGCTTCTCCGGGGCGGGTCCGGCGCCGGCCAGCTGCTCGGCCGTCGGCTGCACGTCCAGGCTGGCGACCTGGTAGCGGGCGCCCTTGGTGGTCTGCTTGTTGTCGCCGACGAGCATCCGGCCGGCCGGCTCGTACCGCCAGCGGCCGTCGATGTCGACCCGGCCGGCCGGGAACGGCATGGGCAGCCACTTCTGCTCGTACGCGTCGGAGGCGACGAAGTTGCTGGTCACCTCGGTGATCTTGACGCTCTGGGAGAGGCCGTCCGGCCAGGGCAGCTGCCCCGGCACGTCCTCGATCGGGCGGACCGAGGACTTCCACGAGGTGCCGTCGAACTGGTCGAGCGCGACGAGCCGCAGGTACATGCCGCTGATGTCGCGGGCGTTGGTCCGGTAGCGGATGATCTCCCGGTCCTCCGGCTGGCGCAGATTGTTCTGGAGGGAGACCAGCGGGTTCACGGCGGAGATCGTGCCGCCCTTGCCGGCGCCTCCGTCCCCCTCGCCGTCGCCGCCGAAGAGGCCGCCGGAGAAGCCCGGCAGGGCGAGCGGCGCCACCAGCGCGACGCCCATGGCGACGGCGCCGATCCGGCGGCCAGTGCGGGCCGGAGCGAAGGCGGGGCCGCCGGCGACGGTCGAGCCGGGGCGCCCGGAGCGCTGGGCGCCGAAGACCCGTCCCCACTGGGAGAGCCGGTCGCGGCCCTCGGCGAGGAGCAGCAGCAGATAGCCGGAGGCCGCGAGGAGGAACCAGAGCCAGCCCGCGCCGCCGCCGGAGAGCCCGGCGGCCACCGAGTACAGGGCGAGCAGGGGCAGGCCGGCCGGGGCCGCCTTGCGGAAGGTGACCGCGAGGGCGTCCACCAGGAGCCCGATCGCGACGACGCCGCCGACCAGCATGAGCCGGATGCCGTCGGTGTCGGGCGCGGGGATCGCGTACCGGCCGACGTCCTCGGCGCCCGCCCGGAACAGCTCGACGGCGTGCGCGAGGGCCTCGGGGCCGGGGAAGAGCCAGAGGACGGCCTGCTCGCGGGCGAAGAACAGGGTCAGCGCCAGGAGCACGGCGACGGTCTGGGCGAGGAGGGTCAGCGGCCGGGCCAGCGGCACCCGCCGCGCCAGCGCGCCGACCCCGCTCACCAGGGCGAGGACGAAGGCCGCCGTGAAGATCCAGGTCGCCGGCTTCACCAGGGGGAGCAGTGCCCCGGCCGCCATCAGGGTGGCGGCCCAGGAAGCGAGCGTCAGCCGTGTGCGGCCGCTCATGACCATCCTCCGTAGGTGTCGGCGGCGGCGGTCTCCGGACGGAGCCCGGCCGCCTGCTGCCACAGGTCGGCGAGGGAGGCGCCGGGCGGTACGGCGAGCGCCGTCCAGCCCGCCTCCCGCAGCTGCCGCACCCGGTCCTCGGCGGCTCCGGCGGCCGCGCCGCCGGTGAGCCAGGCGCCGGAGTCCAGGACGAAGGCGACGGCCGCGCCGGCCCGCCCGCGCATCCGGGCGGTGAGGGCCGCCTGCTCCTCGTCGAGGTCGCCGAGGAAGGCGATGAGCAGTCCGTCGCCGCCGCCGCGCAGTACGTCGGAGGCGCGGGAGAGCCCGGCCCCCTCGGAGTGGTCGACGACCGCGAGGGTGTCCATCATGAGCCCGGCCGCCTCGGCGGAGTCCTGCGCCGAGCCGGCGAAGCCCTCGGCCCCCTCGCCGGGGATCGCGCTGCCGGTGTCGGTGAGCAGCCGGACCGCGTAGCCGCGCTCCAGCATGTGGACGAGCGCGGAGGCGGTGCCGGAGACCGCCCATTCGAAGGCGGAGTCGGGGCCCGCGCCCTGGAAGGCGATCCGGCGGGTGTCGAGGAGGACGGTGCAGCGGGCCCGCTGGGGCAGCTCCTCGCGGCGGACCATCAGCTCGCCGTAGCGGGCGGTGGAGCGCCAGTGGACCCGGCGCAGGTCGTCGCCGTGGCGGTAGGTGCGCGGGATGACGTCGTCGTCGCCGGCGAGCGCGAGGGAGCGCGACTGCCCGTCCCCGTACCCCGAGGCCTCGCCGAAGAGCTTCACCGGCGGGAGGGCCTCGGTCCGGGGCACGGCGGTGAGGGTGTCGTACGCGCTGAAGGAGCGGGTCAGCTCGCACATCCCGAAGGGGTCGCCCAGCCGCAGCTGGAGGGGCCCCAGCGGGAAACGGCCGCGCAGGTCGGAGCGGACCCGGTAGGACACCTCGCGCCGCCCGCCTGCCTCGACCCGGTCGAGGACGAAGCGGGGGCGGGGCCCCAGCATGTACGGCACGTGGTCCTGGAGCATCAGGAGGCCGGTGGGGAGCTTGGAGACGTTCTCCATCCGCAGCTGGACCCGCGCCTCGGCGCCGGTCTCCACCCGCTGGGGGGTGAGCCGCCGGGAGGCGGCGACCCGGTAGCGGGTCCGGTGCAGGGCGAGGACGCAGATCAGCGGGAGGGCGGCGAGCAGCAGCCCGACGCGCAGCAGATCGGCCTGGCCGAGGACGTACGCGCAGACGGCGGCGGCCACCCCGGCGGCGAGGAAGGAGCGGCCGCGGGTGGTGAGACCGCCGAAGGCGGCCCGCAGCCCGCCCCGGTCGTCCTCGTCGCCCCGCTGTCCGTCCGGCACGGTGGCGCCACTCATCACAGCCGCCGGGCGCCGGGCTGCTGCTGGCCGTAGAGCGGTCCGGAGGGCGGGGCCGAGGTCGGGACGGGGGTGCGCTGCAGGATGTCCTGGACGACCTGCTCGGCGGTGCGGCGGTTCAGCTGGGCCTGCGCCGTCGGCAGCAGCCGGTGGGCGAGGACGGGCGAGGCGAGGGCCTGGAGGTCGTCGGGCAGGACGTACTCCCGGCCGCTGAGCGCCGCGGAGGCCTTGGCGGCCCGCAGCAGGTGGAGCGTGGCCCGGGGAGAGGCGCCGAGCCGCAGGTCGGGGTGGGTGCGGGTGGCGGCGACGATGTCGACCGCGTACCGGCGGACGGCGTCGGCGACGTGGACCCCGCGCACCGCGTCGATCAGCTTGAGGATGTCGTGGGCGTGGGCGACCGGCTGGAGGTCGTCCAGCGGGGAGACCGCGCCGTGCACGTCGAGCATCTGGAGCTCGGCCTCGGCGCTCGGGTAGCCGATGGAGACCCGGGCCATGAAGCGGTCGCGCTGGGCCTCGGGGAGCGGGTAGGTGCCCTCCATCTCGACCGGGTTCTGGGTGGCGACGACCATGAACGGGCTGGGCAGCTCGTACGTCTGGCCGTCGACCGTGACCTGGCGCTCCTCCATGGACTCCAGGAGCGCGGACTGGGTCTTCGGCGAGGCGCGGTTGATCTCGTCGCCGATCACGATCTGGGCGAAGATCGCGCCCGGCTTGAACTCGAAGTCCCGACGCTGCTGGTCGAAGATCGACACGCCGGTGACGTCCGAGGGCAGCAGGTCGGGGGTGAACTGGATGCGGCGCACCGAGCAGTCGATGGACCGGGCCAGCGTCTTGGCCAGCATGGTCTTGCCGACGCCGGGGACATCCTCGATGAGGAGGTGCCCCTCGGCGAGCAGCACGGTCAGCGAAAGCCGTACGACCTCGGGCTTGCCCTCGATCACGCTCTCCACCGATCTGCGGACCCTCTCCACAGTGGTGGTCAGATCAGCGAGGCTCGCTCGATCGTCATAGGTCGTCACCCGGCCCTCCTCGGCCTTTCGGAACTGTCGTCCGGGCATTCTGATCGGCGCGGCCGGGCCGTGTCACTTGCCCGCGGGCAAGTGGGAGGGAAATGCCGGGGTTTGGCGGGTTACGCCGGGTCGATCTCGCGCAGCAGACCGGTCGTGACGTCGAAGACGAAGCCGCGGACGTCGTCGGAGTGCAGCAGGAAGGGGGAGGTCCGCACCCGCTGCATCGACTGCCGGACGTCCTGGTCGACGTCCCGGAAGGCCTCGACCGCCCAGGCCGGCCGCTGGCCGACCTCGTCCTCCAGTTCGTGCCGGAAGTCCTCGGTGAGCGATTCGAGACCGCAGTTCGTGTGGTGCACCAGCATCACGCTGCGGGTGCCGAGGGCGCGCTGGCTGATGGTGAGCGACCGGATCACGTCGTCGGTGACCACGCCGCCCGCGTTGCGGATGGTGTGGCAGTCGCCGAGTTCGAGCCCGAGGGCCGCGTGCAGGTCGAGACGGGCGTCCATGCAGGCGACGACGGCGACGCGCAGTACGGGCCGCGCGTCCATTCCGGGGTCGGTGAAATCGGACGCGTAGCGGGCGTTGGCCTCGACGAGACGGTCGGTGACCGTGGGGCCGGTGCGTATGGCGTCGGCAGAGGGGTGCGCGGAGGTCGACATGGTTCCGACGTTAATGGTCACAGGCTTCCCGGGCCTGCTGTGAGAGGGGACAAAGAACCTCAATGAGCCTTCTTGTGAGCCATGCCACAAGAAGGGGCGGCTCCGCCCCCGAACGGGTGAGCCGTCCGGAACGTCCGGACCGGCCGCCGGCGCCGGGCGACGCGCCAGTCGGTTGATTGACCGGCGGGTCCCGTGGACTAAAGTGACGCGGAGTTCACGGAGACAACGAGCGATTTCCCGCGGTTTCTCCCCCCGTGTGTGCGGCGGTACCTCCGGCTCGGCCTCCGCCCGCGGTACGTGCCTCCGCGCCGGACCTGAGAGGGCGCATTGAGCAACGACCGACACGTCCCGGTGATGCTCCAGCGGTGCCTGGACATGTTGGCCCCCGCACTGCAGCGCCCCGGCGCGGTCGTCGTCGACTGCACCCTGGGCCTCGGCGGCCACAGCGAGGCCCTGCTGAAGCGGTTCCCCGAGGCGCGGCTCGTCGCCCTCGACCGCGACAAGGAGGCCCTGCGGCTCTCCGGCGAGCGGCTCGCCCCGTACGGCGACCGGGCCACCCTCGTCCACGCCGTGTACGACGAGCTGCCCGAGGTCCTCGACCGGCTCGGCATCCCCAAGGTGGACGGCGTCCTCTTCGACCTGGGCGTCTCCTCCATGCAGCTGGACGAGGCCGACCGCGGCTTCGCCTACGCCCAGGACGCCCCGCTCGACATGCGCATGGACCAGACGACCGGCATCAGCGCGGCCGAGGTCCTCAACACCTACCCGGCGGGCGAGCTGGTCCGGATCCTGCGTGCGTACGGCGAGGAGAAGCAGGCCAAGCGGATCGTCTCCGCGATCGTGCGCGAGCGCGAGAAGGAGCCCTTCACCAACAGCGCCCGGCTCGTCGAGCTCATCCGCGACGCCCTGCCGCAGGCCGCCAAGCGCACCGGCGGCAACCCGGCCAAGCGCACCTTCCAGGCCCTGCGCATCGAGGTCAACCACGAGCTCGACAGCGTCGAGAAGGCCATCCCGGCGGCCGTGAAGGCCCTCGCCGTCGGCGGCCGGGTCGTCGTCCTGTCGTACCAGTCCCTGGAGGACCGGATCGTCAAGGGCGTCTTCGCGGCCGGCGCGGCGACCACCGCCCCGCCCGGGCTTCCGGTCGTCCCCGAGAAGTACCAGCCCCGGCTGAAGCTGCTCACCCGGGGCGCCGAGCTGCCCACGGAGGAGGAGGTCGCCGAGAACCGGCGCGCCGCCCCCGCCCGGCTCCGGGGCGTCGAGCGCATCCGGGAAGACGTCCTGTGAGCACGGCGAAGGGGCCCCTCAAAGGGCGGGCCGCGCGGCTCGGCCGGCTCATGCCGTCGGGGCCCAGCTCGGCCGCCCGCACCCCCTTCGTCCTGCTCGTCGTCGTCCTGCTCGGCGGCGGGCTGATCTCCCTGCTCCTGCTGAACTCGGCCCTCAACCAGGGCTCCTTCAAGCTGAACGAGCTCAAGGACAGGACCACCGAGCTCACCGACGAGGAGCAGGCGCTCCAGCGGGACGTCGACGACTACGCGGCCCCCGACGCCCTGGAGCGGCGGGCCCGCCAGCTCGGCATGGTCCCCGGCGGCAGCCCCGCCTTCCTCGGCCCGGACGGCAAGGTCCTGGGCGAGCCCTCGGTGGCGGTCGCCCCCAAACCGACCCCGAAGCCCACACCGAAGCCGAAGCCGTCGGCCGGTACCAGTACCCCGGGAGCCACGGCCGCCACGCGCACCAGTGCCTCGACGGACACCGGCACCTCCGGCGATGCCGCGACCACAAGCACAGCTCAGGCCATGAACACCGGCACCGACCCGACCGGCTCAGCCCCCACCAGTCCGGGCCCCACCGGCACCGACCAGACACGGACGGCGCCGGCTCCCGCAGTGACCGCACCCCCAGTGACCGCACCGACACGACCCTTCGGCAGGTGACCGAGCAGTGCCTCCCAAGGAGCCCCCGGGCCGCCGCGTCCCCGGCCCCGCCCGGCCCGCACGCCCCCGGCCCGCCTCCGCCGGAGCCCGGGCGTCCGGAGCCCGCCCGGCCCGGCCCGCCCCGCGCCCGGCCGCGAAGCGCCCTGCCGCCCGGCCTCCGGCCCGGCAGCCCCGCACCATCCGGCTGGGCAGCCCCCGGCCCCGGCTGCGGCTGATCTCCCTCGGCCTGACCCTCGTCATGCTGGTCTTCGTGGTGCGGCTGCTCCAGGTCCAGGCCGTCGACGCCAGCGCGTACGCGGCCAAGGCCGACAAGTACCGCTTCCAGGAGTACACGCTCTCCGCCGAGCGGGGCGAGATCACCGACCGCAACGGCATCGCGCTCGCCGCCAGCGTCGACGCGTACGACATCACCGCCGACCCCAAGCTCTTCACCCGCGAGGAGTCGAAGACCGCCGACGCCCCCGAGCAGGCGGCCGCGCTCCTCGCCCCGATCCTCGGCAAGCAGCCGGCGGAGCTCGCGAAGAAGCTCCGCACCCCCAAGTCCCGCTACACCCTGCTCGCCCGCAAGCAGACCCCCCAGGTCTGGAACCAGATCAAGGACCTCAAGCGGGTCTACGGGCAGAAGGCCCAGGCCGTCGGCGGGAACGGGATCAACCTCCTCGGCGGCATCCTCAGCGAGCCCAGCACCAAGCGCGTGTACCCGAACGGGGAGCTCGCCGCCGGGATACTGGGATACGTCAACGCCGAGGGCCGCGGCGCCGGCGGCCTGGAGTCCATGCTCGACTCCGAACTCGCCGGCCGGGACGGGAAGATCCGCTTCACCGCCTCCGGCGGCCGGCAGGTCCCCACCGCCGGCTCCCAGGGCACCCCCGCCGTCCCCGGCTCCGACATCGAGCTCACCATCGACCGGGACATCCAGTGGGCCGCCCAGCAGGCCATCAGCGACCAGGTCCGCAGGTCGAAGGCCGACCGCGGCTACGTCATCGTCCAGGACACCCGCACCGGCGAGGTCCTCGCCATGGCCAACGCCCCCGGCTTCGACCCCAACGACCTCTCCGCCGCCAACGCCGCCGCCATGGGCAACGCGGCCCTCCAGGACGCCTACGAGCCCGGCTCCACCAGCAAGATCATGTCCATGGCCGCCGTCCTGGAGGAGGGCAAGGCCACCCCCGACACCCACGTCACCGTCCCCAACCGGCTCCACCGCGGCGACCGGCTCTTCAAGGACGACGTCGACCACAAGACCTGGTACCTGACGCTCAACGGCGTCCTCGCCAGGTCCAGCAACATCGGCACCATCCTCGCCACCGGCCAACTCGGCGCCACCCAGGCCGAGTCCAACCGGGTCCTCCACTCCTACCTGCGCAAGTTCGGCATCGGCAGCCCCACCGGCCTGCACTACCCGGGGGAGACCCCCGGCATCCTCGCCAAGCCGCAGGACTGGTCCACCTCGCAGCAGTACACGATCCCCTTCGGCCAGGGCCTCTCCGTCAGCGCCATGCAGGCCGCCTCCGTCTACTCGACCATCGCCAACGGAGGCGTACGGATCGAACCGACCCTCGTCCGCGGCACCAAGGGCCCCGACGGGCGCTTCGCCGCGACCCCCGCGCCCAAGGAGTCCCGGGTCGTCAGCGAGAAGACGGCCAAGTCCCTCGCGCGGATGCTGGAGTCCGTCGTCGACGACGAGGACGGCACCGGCAACAAGGCCGCGATCCCCGGCTACCGCGTCGCGGGCAAGACCGGCACCGCCAACCGCGTCGACCCCGAACTCGGCCGCTACAAGGGATACACCGCCTCCTTCGCCGGCTTCGCCCCCGCCGACCAGCCCCGCATCACCGTCTACTGCGCCATCCAGAACCCCACCAAGGGCAACTACTTCGGCGGCCAGATCTGCGGACCCATCTACAAGAAGGTCATGGAGTTCGCCCTCAAGACCCTCCACGTCGCCCCGACGGGCAGCGCCCCCGCTCGACTGCCGGTCGACTTCGAACCCACCCCGTGACCCTCCGGGAGCACCAGTGACAACGATCACCCCCCATTCCGGGAACCGGAAATCGAACTCCGGCGAGGCCCCGGGCTCTTTTGGCCCCGCACAGGGTGCGCCCGGTACGCTCACCGCCGTGCCACACGCTGATCAGTACCGAAACACCCCACCCCGGCCGGAGCAGGCCCGCCCGACACCCCTGGGCGACCTGGCCGCGCAACTCGGGGTCGACGCCCCGCAGACCGCCGAGATCTCGGGCATCACGCACGACTCGCGGGCCGTGCGCCCCGGGGACGTGTACGCGGCCCTGGCCGGCGCCCACACGCACGGCGCGGACTTCGTCGCCCAGGCCGCCGGGCTCGGCGCCGCCGCGATCCTCACCGACCCGGCGGGCGCCGAGCGCGCCGCCGCGACCGGCCTCCCGGTCCTCGTCGTGGAGAACCCGCGCGGCCGGATGGGCGAACTCGCGGCCGAGATCTATGGGCGCCCCGGCGAGGACCTCCTCCAGATCGGCATCACCGGCACCTCCGGCAAGACCACCACCGCCTACCTGGTGGAAGGGGGACTGCGCGGCTCCGGGCGGAGGACCGGTCTCGTCGGCACCGTCGAGATGCGGATCGGCGACGAGCGCATCAAGTCCGAGCGGACCACCCCCGAGGCCACCGACCTCCAGGCGCTCTTCGCCGTCATGCGCGAGCGGGGCGTCGAGGCCGTCGCCATGGAGGTCTCCAGCCACGCCCTGGTGCTCGGCCGGGTCGACGGCTGCGTCTTCGACGTCGCCGTCTTCAACAACCTCAGCCCGGAGCACATGGAGTTCCACTCCGACATGGAGGACTACTTCCAGGCCAAGGCCGGGCTCTTCACGCCCGAGCGCAGCCGCCTGGGCGTGGTCAACCTCGACGACGCGTACGGCCGCAGGCTCGTCGCGGAGGCCACCGTCCCGGTCGTCACCTTCTCCGCCGAGGGCCGCGCCGAGGCCGACTGGCGCGCCGAGGACCTCGTCCTCGGCTCCCACGACTCGACCTTCACCGCCGTCGGGCCCGAGGGCGAGCGGATCTCCGCCACCGCCCCGCTGCCCGGCCCGTTCAACGTCGCCAACACCCTCGCCGCGATCGCCACCCTCGCCGCCGCCGGCCTGGACCCGAAGGCCGCGGCCGAGGGGATCGCCGCCGTCCCCGGCGTCCCGGGCCGCCTGGAGCGGGTCGACGCCGGACAGCCGTACCTCGCGGTCGTCGACTACGCGCACAAGACGGACGCCGTCGAATCGGTCCTGCGCTCCCTGCGCGAGGTCACCGAGGGCCGGCTGCACGTGGTCATCGGCTGCGGCGGCGACCGGGACACCACCAAACGCGGCCCGATGGGCGCCGCCGCCGCCCGGCTCGCCGACACCGCCGTCCTGACCTCCGACAACCCCCGCTCCGAGGACCCCCTGGTGATCCTCAGCGCCATGCTCGCCGGTGCCGTCGAGGTGCCGGCGCAGGAGCGCGGCCACGTCCTCGTCGAACCCGACAGGGCCGCCGCCATCGCCGCCGCCGTCGCCCGCGCGCGGCCCGGCGACACCGTCCTGGTCGCCGGCAAGGGCCACGAGCAGGGCCAGGAGACCGCAGGGGTCGTCCGCCCCTTCGACGACCGGGAGGTCCTGCGCGAGGCGATTCTCCACCAGCAGAGCCAGCAGGACGCACACCGTCACGAGAACAGTCAGGGATGAAGCAGTGATCGCCCTCTCCCTCGCCGAGATCGCCGAAATCGTCGGCGGGCAGGCGCACGACATACCGGATCCGGCCGCCCGGATCACCGGGCCCGTCGTCATCGACTCCCGCGAGGTGCGGGACGGCAGCCTCTTCGCGGCCTTCGCCGGTGAGCGCGTCGACGGCCACGACTACGCGGAGCGCGCCGTCGCGGCGGGAGCGGCGGCCGTGCTCGCCGCCCGCCCCGTCGGCGTCCCCGCCATCGTCGTCGACGACGTCCAGACCGCACTGGGGGCCCTCGCCCGCGCGGTCGTGGAACGGCTCGGCACCGATGTCGTCGCCCTCACCGGCTCGGCCGGCAAGACCTCCACGAAGGACCTGATCGCCCAGGTCCTCGACCGGCACGCGCCCACCGTGTGGACGCCCGGCTCGCTCAACAACGAGATCGGCCTGCCGCTCACGGCGCTCCGCGCGAGCGACGAGACCCGGCACCTGGTCCTGGAGATGGGCGCCCGCGGCATCGGCCACATCCGCTACCTCACGGAGCTCACCCCGCCCCGCATCGGCCTCGTCCTCAACGTGGGCAGCGCCCACATCGGCGAGTTCGGCGGCCGGGAGCAGATCGCCCAGGCGAAGGGCGAGCTCGTCGAGTCCCTGCCGTCGGCCGAGGAGGGCGGGATCGCGGTCCTCAACGCCGACGACCCGCTCGTCCGCGCCATGGCGAGCCGCACCAAGGCCCGCGTGACCCTGTTCGGCGAAGCGGACGAAGCGGCCGTACGGGCCGAGAACGTCCACCTCACAGAGAACGGACAGCCTTCTTTCAGGCTTCACACACCCACCGGGTGCAGCGACGTGACCTTGCGCCTGTACGGTGAGCACCACGTGTCGAACGCGCTCGCAGCGGCCGCCGTCGCGCACGAGCTGGGCATGCCTGTCGAAGAGATCGCCACCGCGCTCTCCGAGGCCGGCTCCCTGTCGCGCTGGCGCATGGAGGTCACCGAGCGTCCGGACGGCGTGACGATCGTCAACGACGCCTACAACGCGAACCCCGAGTCCATGCGAGCCGCCCTGCGCGCGCTCGCGGCCATGGGCAGGGCCGCACAGGCCCGAGGGGCTCGTACGTGGGCGGTGCTCGGCAAGATGGCCGAGCTCGGTGACGCATCGCTCGTCGAGCACGACGCGGTCGGACGGCTCGCCGTCCGGCTCAACGTCAGCAAGCTCGTCGCGGTCGGGGGCAGGGAAGCGTCCTGGCTGCAACTGGGCGCATATAACGAGGGTTCGTGGGGTGAGGAGTCGGTGCACGTGTCCGACGCGCAGGCGGCTGTCGACCTGTTGCGCAGTGAGCTGCGCCCGGGGGACGTCGTCCTTGTGAAGGCTTCCAGGTCGGTCGGTCTCGAACAGGTCGCGCTGGCGCTCCTCGACACCGAGGGCGAGGTCACCGGCCGATGAGGCAGATCCTCTTCGCGGGGGCCATCGGGCTCTTCCTGACCCTGATCGGCACGCCGCTGCTGATCAAGCTCCTTGCCCGCAAGGGGTACGGGCAGTTCATCCGGGACGACGGCCCGCGCGGTCACGCCGGGAAGAAGGGCACGCCCACCATGGGCGGCATCTCCTTCATCCTGGCCACGCTCATCGCGTACGCGCTGGCCAAGGTCATCACCGGTGAGGACCCGACGTACTCGGGCGTCCTGGTGCTGTTCCTCATGGCCGGCATGGGCCTGGTGGGCTTCCTCGACGACTACATCAAGATCGTCAAGCAGCGGTCGCTCGGTCTGCGGGCCAAGGCGAAGATGGCCGGGCAGCTGATCGTCGGCATCGCCTTCGCCGTCCTCGCGCTGCAGTTCGCCGACCTGCGCGGGCTCACCCCCGCCTCCACGAAGCTCTCCTTCATCGCGGACTTCGGCTGGGCCATCGGCCCGGTGCTCTTCGTGGTCTGGGCGCTCTTCATGATCCTGGCCATGTCCAACGGCGTGAACCTGACGGACGGCCTGGACGGTCTGGCCACTGGCGCCTCGGTGATGGTCTTCGGCGCGTACACCTTCATCGGGCTCTGGCAGTTCCAGGAGTCCTGTGCCAACGCGGTGACGCTGACCAACCCCAACGCCTGTTTCGAGGTCCGCGACCCGCTGGACCTCGCGGTCGTCGCCTCCGCGCTGATGGGAGCCTGTTTCGGCTTCCTCTGGTGGAACACCTCGCCCGCCAAGATCTTCATGGGTGACACCGGCTCGCTCGCCCTCGGCGGCGCCCTCGCCGGTCTCGCCATCTGCTCCCGTACGGAGCTCCTGCTGGCCCTGCTCGGCGGCCTGTTCGTCCTGATCACGATGTCCGTGGTCATCCAGGTCGGCTCGTTCAAGATGACCGGCAAGCGCGTCTTCCGGATGGCACCCCTCCAGCACCACTTCGAACTCAAGGGGTGGTCCGAGGTCCTGGTCGTCGTCCGGTTCTGGATCATCCAGGGCATGTGCGTGATCGTGGGCCTGGGCCTCTTCTACGCGGGATGGGCATCGGAAAAGTGACAGAACAGCTCGACTGGAACGGCAAGAAGGTCACCGTCGCGGGACTCGGCGTCTCCGGCATCCCGGCCGCCCGCGTCCTGCACGCCCGCGGCGCGCTCGTGACCGTCGTCAACGACGGCGACGACGAGCGCTCCCGGGCCCAGGCCGCGGAGCTGGAGGCGGAGGGCATCACCGTCCGCCTCGGCGACGGGGCGACGCTGCCGACCGGCACCGAGCTGATCGTCACCACCCCCGGCTGGCGGCCCGACAAGCCCCTCTTCGCGGCCGCCGCCGAGGCGGGCGTGGAGGTCTGGGGCGACGTCGAGCTCGCCTGGCGCCTGCGCGGCCCCGGAGCGGCTCCCTGGCTCGCGGTCACCGGCACCAACGGCAAGACCACGACCGTGCGGATGCTCGCCTCCATCCTGGAGGCGGCCGGGCTGCGGACCGCCGCCGTCGGCAACATTGGCGTCTCGCTCCTCGACGCCGTCCTCGGCGAGGAGACGTACGACGTCCTCGCCGTCGAGCTCTCCAGCTACCAGCTCCACTGGGCGCCCTCCGTCCGCGCCCACTCGGCCGCCGTGCTCAACCTGGCGCCCGACCACCTCGACTGGCACGGCTCCATGGAGGCGTACGCCGCCGACAAGGGCCGGATCTACGAGGGCAACCGGATCGCCTGCGTCTACAACGTCGCGGACGAGGTCACCGAGGACCTGGTGCGCGAGGCCGACGTCGAGGAGGGCTGCCGGGCCATCGGCTTCACCCTCGGCACCCCGGGCCCCTCCCAGCTCGGCGTCGTCGAGGGCATCCTCGTCGACCGGGCCTTCGTCGAGAACCGGCAGAAGAACGCCCAGGAGCTCGCCGAGGTCTCCGACGTCCAGCCGCCGGCCCCGCACAACATCGCCAACGCCCTCGCCGCGGCCGCCCTCGCGCGCGCCTTCGGCGTCGAGGCGAAGGCCGTACGGGACGGCCTGAAGGCCTTCCGGCCCGACCCGCACCGCATCGAACTGGTCGAGGAGGTCGAGGGAGTCGCGTACGTCGACGACTCCAAGGCCACCAACACCCATGCCGCCGAAGCCTCGTTGGCCGCCTATGACCCGATCGTCTGGATCGCCGGCGGCCTCGCCAAGGGCGCGACCTTCGACGAGCTCGTCCAGCGGTCGGCGAAGCGCTTGCGCGGGGCCGTCCTGATCGGCGCCGACCGCGCCCTGATCCGCGAAGCCCTGGCGCGACACGCCCCGGAGGTCCCGGTGGTGGACCTCGACCGGACCGACACTGGGGCGATGTCCGAGGCGGTCCGCGAGGCGGCCCGGCTCGCCCGCCCGGGAGACACGGTCCTGCTCGCCCCGGCCTGCGCCTCGATGGACATGTTCACCAACTACAACAAGCGGGGCGAGGCCTTCGCGGACGCCGTCCGCGCCCTCGCCGCCACCGGGGACGCCTGACCCGACCAGCGGGAGGGTCCGGCCGGACCGGGCACGACTGGAGGGGACAGCGACCATGCCGAGCAAGATCGCCGGGACACGCCGGCCTTCCGCCGCACGCGGCGGAGGGCGGGCCCCCGCGACCCCGCGGCGGGCGCGCGGCGGCGGCGTGCGGGGGGCCTACGAGCGGCTCCGCAAGGCCTGGGACCGGCCCCTGACGGCGTACTACGTGATCATCGGCGCGGGGCTGCTCATCACCACGCTCGGCCTCGTGATGGTCTACTCCGCCTCGATGATCACGGCGCTCCGCTACGACCTGGTGCCCTCCTACTTCTTCCGGAAGCAGTTCTTCGCCGCGCTCCTCGGCACCGGACTGCTCCTGGTCGCCTCGCGGATGCCGGTCAAGCTGCACCGGGCGCTCGCCTACCCGATCCTGGTCGGCGCGGTCTTCCTGATGGTCCTCGTGCAGATCCCCGGGATAGGGCACGCGGTCAACGGAAACCAGAACTGGATCTCGCTCGGCGGCCCCTTCCAGCTCCAGCCCAGCGAGTTCGGCAAGCTGGGGCTGATCCTGTGGGGGGCCGACCTGCTCGCGCGCAAGCAGGACATGCGGCTCCTGACCCAGTGGAAGCACATGCTGGTGCCGCTGGTCCCCGGGGCCTTCATGCTGCTCGGACTGATCATGCTCGGCGGCGACATGGGCACCTCGATCATCCTCGCGGCCATCCTCTTCGGCCTGTTGTGGACGGCCGGAGCGCCCACCCGGCTCTTCGTCGGCGTGCTCACGGTGGCCGGCGCGATCGGCGTGCTGCTGATCAAGACGAGTTCGAACCGGATGAAGCGCTTCGACTGCATCGGCGCGACCGACCCCGGCGGCGAGGGAGCCCCCTGTCTGCAGGCCGCGCACGGAATCTATGCTCTGGCCTCGGGCGGATGGTTCGGTTCCGGACTCGGTGCGAGCGTCGAGAAATGGGGCCAACTCCCCGAAGCGCACACCGACTTCATCTTCGCGGTCACCGGTGAGGAACTGGGTCTCGCGGGGACGCTGTCGGTACTCGCCCTGTTCGCGGCTCTAGGCTATGCGGGTATCCGCGTGGCCGGAGGCACGGAGGACCCCTTCGTGAGGTTCGCCGCGGGAGGTGTGACCACCTGGATCACGGCTCAGGCCGTGATCAACATCGGTGCGGTGCTCGGCCTGCTGCCGATCGCCGGTGTCCCGCTCCCGCTGTTCTCCTACGGAGGGTCGGCCCTGCTGCCGACCATGTTCGCCGTCGGGCTCCTCATCGCCTTCGCGCGACAGGAACCCGCCGCGAAAGCGGCCCTGGCCATGCGCCGCCCCGGCTGGGGCAAGCGGGCCGGGAAGAGATGGAAGTCGATGCGACGGCGCGTCAAGAAGCGCCCGTCCGGAGAGCGGTGAATTTCGGTGCATGTCGTACTCGCCGGCGGGGGGACCGCCGGCCACATCGAGCCCGCGCTGGCCCTCGCGGACGCCCTGCGCAGGCAGGACCCCAGCGTGGGGATCACGGCGCTCGGCACGGAGAAGGGTCTGGAGACCCGGCTCGTGCCCGAGCGGGGCTACGAGTTGGCCCTCATCCCCGCCGTACCGCTGCCCCGCAAGCCCACCCCCGAGCTGATCACCGTCCCCGGGCGGCTGCGCGGCACGATCAAGGCGGCCGAGCAGGTCCTGGAGCGCACCAAGGCGGACTGCGTGGTCGGCTTCGGCGGTTACGTGGCCCTGCCCGGGTATCTCGCGGCCAAGCGCCTCGGGGTGCCCATCGTGGTCCACGAGGCCAACGCCCGGCCCGGCCTGGCCAACAAGATCGGTTCGCGGTACGCGGCCGGGGTCGCCGTCGCCACCCCGGACAGCAAGCTCCGCAACGCCCGTTACATCGGCATCCCGCTGCGGCACACCATCGCGACCCTCGACCGGGCGCGGATGCGGCCCGAGGCGCGCGCCGCCTTCGGCCTCGACCCGAACCTGCCGACGCTGCTCGTCTCCGGCGGCTCCCAGGGCGCCCGGCGGCTCAACGAGGTGATCCAGCAGATCGCCCCGGTGCTCCAGCGCTCCGGCATCCAGATCCTGCACGCGGTCGGCCCGAAGAACGAGATGCCGCGTGTCGACAACATGCCCGGTATGCCGCCGTACGTGCCGGTACCGTACGTGGACCGGATGGATCTCGCGTACGCCGCGGCCGACATGATGCTCTGCCGCGCGGGCGCGATGACCGTCGCCGAGCTCTCCGCCGTCGGGCTGCCCGCCGCGTACGTCCCGCTGCCCATCGGCAACGGCGAACAGCGGCTCAACGCCCAGCCGGTGGTCAAGGCGGGCGGTGGGCTCCTCGTCGACGACGCGGAGCTGACGCCGCAGTGGGTGCAGGGCAACGTCCTGCCCGTACTGGCCGATCCGCACCGGTTGTACGAGATGTCCCGCGCCGCCGCCGAGTTCGGCCGCCGGGACGCCGACGACCTGCTCGTCGGCATGGTGTACGAGGCGATCGCCTCCCGCTAGCGGGGGGACTGGTAGTGGGGGACCGAGGGCAGGAGGCGCCAGGTGGCAGCCGGACCGACGACCGCGGAGAAGAGCGGTACCAGCAAGTCGAAGGGGTCGTCGGAGCGGTCGTCCGGCGCCGGTACCCGGAATCGACGATTCCGGGTGTCGGCCCCCCGGCTGCTCCTCGTGGCGCTCGGCCTCGTCGCGCTCGTGGCCGGCGGGGTCTGGGCGCTCTACGGATCGACCTGGTTCCGTGTGGAACGTGTGAAGACTTCCGGCACACGGGTCCTGACGCCGGCCGAGGTCGAGGCGGTCGCCGCCGTCCCGATGGGCGCCCCGCTCGTCACCGTCGACACCGACGCGATCGAGGCCCGGCTCCGGCAGCGGCTGCCGCGGATCGAGTCGATCGACGTCGTCCGGTCATGGCCGCACGGAATCGGGCTGAAAGTGACGGAACGGCAGCCCGTGTTGCTTGTCGAAAAGGGCGGAAAGTTCATCGAAGTGGACTCCACGGGCATGCGCTTCGCCACCGTCGACACGGCCCCGCGCGGTGTCCCCCGACTCGTCCTCGACAGCGCCGCCTCGCCGAGCCTCCGCCGCTTCGGCGCGGACCGGCTGCTCCGGGAGGCGGTCCGCGTCCGTGGCGAACTCCCGCCGGAAGTCGCCCGGGACACTCGTGTCGTACGCATCACCTCGTACGACTCCGTCACCCTGGAGCTGACCGGAGGCCGAACGGTCCTCTGGGGCAGCGGCGAGCACGGCCCGGTCAAGGCCCGGGTGCTGACCGCCCTCATGAAGGCGAGCCCCAAAGCGGGGCACTTCGACGTAAGTGCCCCCACGGCGCCCGCCTCGTCCGGAAGTTGACGGTCATCTCCGCTGGCCAGCACCCTGGTTGGCCAGCGCTACGGGTGATCACATAGGGTGAAAAGAAAAACGGGAGGTTCGGCGTGTTCGTTGAACGTGCGCCACTTGTCGACTTAGTGTCCTGTTCGGAAGAGTCCAGCGAACAGAGACACTGGTAACCCTAAACTTCAACGTTAGGGTTCGGGTCGGCGTTTCGGACCGTCCCAATCGGCATCCGTCGGAGCGGCGCGACCAACCGCGCAGCGACGACACGTAACTCGAGGCGAGAGGCCTTCGACGTGGCAGCACCGCAGAACTACCTCGCAGTCATCAAGGTCATCGGTGTCGGCGGCGGTGGTGTCAATGCCATCAACCGAATGATCGAGGTCGGTCTCAAGGGCGTCGAGTTCATCGCGATCAACACCGACGCGCAAGCGCTGTTGATGAGCGACGCCGACGTCAAGCTCGACGTCGGCCGTGAACTCACCCGCGGCCTCGGGGCCGGGGCCAACCCGGCCGTCGGTCGCAAGGCGGCAGAGGACCACCGTGAGGAGATCGAGGAGGTCCTCAAGGGGGCCGACATGGTCTTCGTCACCGCCGGCGAAGGCGGCGGCACCGGCACCGGCGGCGCGCCCGTCGTCGCCAACATCGCGCGCTCGCTCGGAGCCCTCACGATCGGTGTGGTCACCCGGCCGTTCACCTTCGAGGGTCGTCGGCGCGCCAACCAGGCGGAGGACGGCATCGCCGAGCTCCGCGAAGAGGTCGACACCCTCATCGTCATCCCCAACGACCGGCTGCTCTCGATCTCGGACCGCCAGGTCTCCGTGCTCGACGCCTTCAAGTCGGCCGACCAGGTCCTCCTGAGCGGTGTCCAGGGCATCACCGACCTCATCACCACCCCGGGTCTGATCAACCTCGACTTCGCCGACGTGAAGTCGGTCATGTCCGAGGCCGGTTCGGCGCTCATGGGCATCGGCTCCGCCCGCGGCGACGACCGCGCGGTGGCGGCGGCCGAGATGGCGATCTCCTCGCCGCTCCTGGAGGCCTCCATCGACGGCGCCCGCGGCGTGCTGCTCTCCATCTCCGGCGGCAGCGACCTCGGCCTCTTCGAGATCAACGAGGCCGCGCAGCTGGTCAGCGAGGCGGCCCACCCCGAGGCCAACATCATCTTCGGCGCCGTCATCGACGACGCCCTCGGCGACGAGGTCCGGGTCACCGTCATCGCCGCCGGCTTCGACGGCGGTCAGCCGCCGGCCCGCCGCGACAACATCATCGGCTCGGTCTCGGCCAAGCGCGAGGAGCCGGCCCCGGCGCCCCGCGTCACCGAGACCCCCCGCCCGCTGGGCGGCCTCGGCACGGTCGCCCCGCGCGAGGAGCCGGCCCCGGCCCCGGTCGAGCCCGCCCCGACCGTCAACGAGACCCCGCTGGCACCCGTCCCGCCGGCCGTCCCGACGGCCCGTCCGTACACGGACAGCCAGGCCGAGGAGCTGGACGTCCCGGACTTCCTGAAGTGATAGGACATCGCTTCGACGCGAACGGCGCCCACTTCGCCTTCACCGACCGGTGGGGCGGGGTGAGCGCCGTTCCGTACGAGGAGCTCAACCTCGGCGGAGCGGTGGGGGACGAGCCGGCGGCCGTACGCGCCAACCGGGCCGCCGCCGCCGGAGCCCTCGGGCTCGACCCGGCGCGGGTGGTCTGGATGAACCAGGTGCACGGCGCGGACGTCGTCGAGGTCGACGGTCCCTGGGGGGACGCGGACATCCCGTCCGTCGACGCGATCGTCACCGCCCGGCCCGGACTCGCCCTCGCCGTGCTCACCGCGGACTGCGTCCCCGTCCTCCTCGCCGATCCGGTCGCCGGAGTCGCGGCCGCCGCCCACGCCGGGCGGCCCGGGATGGTCGCCGGAGTCGTCCCCGCCGCCGTCGCGGCGATGACGAAGCTCGGCGCCGACCCCGCCCGGATCGTCGCCCGCACCGGACCCGCCGTCTGCGGCCGGTGCTACGAGGTGCCGGAGGCGATGCGCGCCGAGGTCGCGGCGGTCGAACCCGCCGCGCACGCCGAGACCTCCTGGGGAACCCCCGCCGTCGACGTCGCCGCCGGAGTGCGCGCGCAGTTGGCACGGCTCGGGGTCCGGGACGTCGAGGACGCCGGGGTCTGCACCCTGGAATCGCGCGACCACTACTCGTACCGCCGCGATCGCACCACAGGGCGACTCGCGGGATATGTCTGGTTGAACCGAGAAGAGACATGACGGATCGCAAGTCGGAACTCGCCGCGAACCTCGCCGCGGTGGAGGAGCGCATCGCCGCCGCGTGCACCGCCGCCGGGCGCGCGCGCGAGGAGGTGACGCTGATCGTGGTCACCAAGACCTACCCCGCGAGCGACGTCAGACTCCTGCACGAACTCGGGGTGCGGCACGTCGCCGAGAACCGGGACCAGGACGCCGCCCCCAAGGCCGCCGCCTGTGCCGACCTTGATCTGACCTGGCACTTCGTGGGCCAGTTGCAGACCAACAAGGTCAGATCCGTGGTGGGTTATGCCGATGTGGTGCAGTCTGTCGACCGCCTGAAGCTCGTTTCCTCGCTCTCCGCCGCCGCGGAGAAGGCGGGCCGCGAACTCGGCTGCCTCCTCCAGGTCGCGCTCGACGCCGAGTCCGGCGAGCGGGGCGACCGCGGGGGCGTCGCCCCGGACGGGATCGAGGAGTTGGCCGCGGCCGTCGACGCCGCGCCCGGACTGCGGCTCGACGGACTGATGACCGTTGCCCCGCTGGCCGGGGAGTACGCCGGCCGGCAACGCGCGGCCTTCGACCGGCTGATGGATTTGTCGACTGTCCTGCGCGCGACCCGTCCGGCTGCGAACATGGTGTCGGCAGGGATGAGCGCGGACCTCGAGGAGGCCGTCGCTGCCGGGGCGACACACGTACGCGTCGGTACGGCGGTACTCGGTGTCCGCCCGAAGCTCGGGTAACGTCGCGAAGCAAGTCGGACCACAGCAGAAAATATGGTCATTCCGCAGAACGGCGGGATGGCCCGTGGATCGCCGGCACTTGGTGACAAGGCCGATCCACCACAGAGCGGAGGACTCAGAGAATGGCCGGCGCGATGCGCAAGATGGCGGTCTACCTCGGCCTCGTGGAGGACGATGGGTACGACGGCCGGGGCTTCGACCCCGACGACGACTTCGAACCCGAGCTGGAGCCGGAGCCCGAGCGCGACCGGCGCCACACCCCTCCGCGCCAGGTGGAGCGCGAGGAGCCGGTGCGAGTGGTGCAGCCCCCGGCCCCCCGGGAGCCGGTCTCTCATTCTGTCCCGGTACTCGCCGAAAGCGGACGTCCGGCCCGAATTGCCCCCGTGGCATCCATCACACCCGAACGCCCGAGCCTGGAGAAGAACGCACCGGTGATCATGCCCAAGGTCGTGTCCGAGCGGGAGCCGTACCGCATCACCACGCTGCACCCGCGGACCTACAACGAGGCCCGTACCATCGGGGAACACTTCCGTGAGGGCACCCCGGTGATCATGAACCTCACGGAGATGGACGACACGGACGCGAAGCGACTTGTCGACTTTGCCGCCGGACTGGTCTTCGGGCTCCATGGCAGCATTGAGCGCGTGACGCAGAAGGTGTTCCTGTTGTCGCCTGCTAACGTCGATGTCACGGCGGAGGACAAGGCCCGGATCGCAGAGGGCGGATTCTTCAACCAGAGCTGAGAACACGAGAACCGGACGGACCGGTCGCGAAGCGGCCGGACAAGCGAGAGCACGAAAGCCAGGGGAGAGGGAAACGCGGGATGGGCGTCGCACTACAGGTGGTCTACATCGTGCTGATGTGCTTCCTCGTCCTCCTGATCGCCCGGCTTGTCATGGACTACGTCTTCCAGTTCGCCCGTTCATGGCAACCCGGTAAGGCGATGGTGGTCGTCCTTGAGGCCACCTACACTGTCACCGATCCACCGCTCAAGCTTCTGCGGCGACTCATCCCGCCGCTGCGTCTCGGGGGCGTGGCACTCGACCTGTCCTTCTTCGTTCTGATGATCATCGTTTACATCCTGATCTCCATCGTGAGCAGCTTCGCGAGGTGATGGTGGAGGAACAAGTGGACGATACGGTCTTGCCGACTGCCGACGACTACGTAGAGGTGAAGAAGAGATGCCGCTGACCCCCGAGGACGTGCGGAACAAGCAGTTCACGACCGTCCGCCTTCGAGAAGGCTATGACGAGGACGAGGTCGATGCCTTCCTCGATGAGGTCGAAGCCGAACTGACCCGCCTGCTCCGCGAGAACGAGGACCTGCGCGCCAAGCTGGCCGCCGCGACGCGTGCCGCCGCGCAGAACCAGCAGCAGGGCATGCGCAAGCCCCAGGAGCCGCAGGATCGTCCCGGCGGTCCCGGCGCGCCCGTGCCCGCCGCCATATCCGGACCGCCGGCCCAGCAGCAGCAGCCGCAGATGGGCCCGCCGCAGCTGCCGTCCGGTGCCCCCGCGCTGCCCGCCGGCCCCATGCAGGGCGGCCCCATGCAGGGTGGCCCCATGCAGGGCGGGCCCATGGGTCCCGGCCCGATGCAGGGTGGCCCCATGCAGGGCGGACCGATGGGCCCCGGCCCGATGCAGGGCGGCCCCATGGGTCACCCGCAGCAGCAGATGCAGCCGCAGATGCAGCAGCAGCCGCAGCAGGGCCCCGGCGGCGACAGCGCCGCGCGTGTCCTCTCGCTCGCCCAGCAGACCGCCGACCAGGCGATCGCCGAGGCGCGCTCCGAGGCCAACAAGATCGTCGGCGAGGCGCGCTCGCGCGCCGAGGGCCTGGAGCGGGACGCCCGCGCCAAGGCGGACGCTCTTGAGCGGGACGCGCAGGAGAAGCACCGCGTCGCGATGGGCTCCCTGGAGTCCGCCCGCGCCACGCTGGAGCGCAAGGTCGAGGACCTGCGCGGCTTCGAGCGCGAGTACCGCACGCGTCTGAAGTCCTACCTGGAGTCGCAGCTGCGTCAGCTGGAGACCCAGGCGGACGACTCGCTGGCTCCGCCGCGCACCCCGGCCACGGCCTCGCTGCCGCCGGCCCCGTCGATGGCCTCGGCGGGCGCGAGCGCGCCGTCCTACGGCGGCAACGGCGGGATGGGCGGTGCGCCGTCCATGGGCGGCGCGCCCTCCTACGGCGGCCAGCAGCAGATGTCCCCCGCGATGACCCAGCCGATGGCTCCGGTCCGGCCGCAGGCCCCGCAGCCGATGCAGCAGGCGCCGGCGCCGATGCGTGGCTTCCTCATCGACGAGGACGACAACTGAGGCGGCGGGTGTCCGCGCCCTGAGCGCGTAGCCGTCGGCAGTCTCGAAGGGCCGGCTCCCCCAGGCGCCCACCGAGCCAGGCCGTCCTGCACCCGTACCAGAACTGCGACATCTGCGACCGCGCCT
>NZ_JBEXSZ010000104.1:0-29363 GCF_040613865.1 Streptomyces sp. NPDC006197
CCGGAGATCAACGCGGCCTGGGACGAGGCGGCGCAGGAGATCGTCCTCAAGCACTACGTGAACCTGGGCATCGCCGCGCCGCCGCCCTCCACCCGTACGAGGTCAGTCCCCCGCGCCCACCACCCGTACCGGAAGCTCCTCCATCGCCCCGCGCAGGGCCTGGGCCAGCTCCTCGAACTCGGCGTGCCGGGCCGCGCCCGTCCGCATCGCGAGGGCGATCCGCCGCGAGGGCGCCGGTTCGGCGAACCTCCCGGTCCACAGGGCGGTGTTGCGGGCGGTCTCGACGGTCACGGCGGTGCGGGGCAGCAGGGTCACCCCGAGGCCGCCCGCGACGAGCTGGACCAGGGTGGCGAGTCCGGCGGCGGTGGTGGTGACCTCGGCGCCCTCGGTGCGCCCGGCCTCCCGGCAGATGTCGAGGGCCTGGTCGCGCAGGCAGTGCCCCTCGTCGAGGAGCAGCAGCCGGAGCTCCTTGAGGGCCTCTCGCGGGATGTCGTCCCGTCCGGCCAGCGGGTGCCCTTCCGGGGTGACCAGGACGAAGTCCTCGTCGAAGAGGGGGAGTTCGGTGACGCCGGGCACTCCGAGCGGCACGGCGAGCAGCAGCAGGTCGAGCCGGCCGGCGGCGAGCCCCTCCAGGAGCGAGGAGGTCTGCTCCTCGTGGACCTGGAGGTCGAGCTCGGGCCAGCGGCGGTGGACGAGCCGCAGGACGGTGGGCAGCAGATAGGGGGCGACGGTCGGGATCACGCCGAGCCGCAGGACGCCGGTGAAGGGGGCCCGGGCGGCCTCCGCCTCCTCCATCAGCTCCGCCACCGCGTCGAGGACGGTCCGGGCGCGGACCGCGAGCCGCTCCCCGGCGGGCGAGAGCAGCACCTTCCGCGTCGTACGCTCGAGGAGCTGGACACCGAGTGCCTCTTCGAGAGCCGAAACCGCGCCCGAGAGGGCGGGCTGGCTCATGCCGATGGCGGCCGCCGCGTCGCGGAAGTGCAGATGCTCGGCGACCGCCGCGAAGGCTCTGAGCTGGGAGAGGCTGGGCTGCTTGCCTCGGTGCGGGCCGCGCGGAGGGCTGTACGGGGATGCCACTGATAACCACCTTCGATCAACGCGACCCACACTAGCTATTTCACTGATCAATGCACCCCGTGCCAGTATGTGAGACGTCCAACCCCCATGGAAGCCCCCAAAAGGGACCCTTCCTGCCTGCAAGGAGAGCGCGTGCTCACTGTCGGTGACAAGTTCCCCGCCTACGACCTGACCGCCTGCGTGTCGCTGGAGAGCGGCAAGGAGTTCGAGCAGATCGACCACAAGGCCTACGAGGGCAAGTGGCGCGTGGTGTTCTTCTGGCCGAAGGACTTCACCTTCGTCTGCCCGACGGAGATCGCCGCGTTCGGCAAGCTGAACGACGAGTTCGCCGACCGCGACGCCCAGATCCTCGGCGTCTCCGGCGACTCCGAGTTCGTGCACCACGCCTGGCGCAAGGACCACGCCGACCTGCGTGACCTGCCCTTCCCGATGCTGGCCGACTCGAAGCACGAGCTCATGAGCGACTGCGGCGTCCGCGGCGAGGACGGCTTCGCCCAGCGCGCCGTCTTCATCGTGGACCCGAACAACGAGATCCAGTTCGTCATGGTGACCGCCGGCTCCGTCGGCCGTAACCCCAAGGAGGTCCTGCGGGTCCTCGACGCGCTGCAGACCGACGAGCTGTGCCCGTGCAACTGGAACAAGGGCGAGAGCACCCTCGACGCGGCCGCTCTCCTCGCGGGCGAGTAAGGGCGGATCCGACATGGCTCTCGACGAACTGAAGTCCGCCATACCGGACTTCGCCAAGGACCTGAAGCTGAACCTCGGTTCGGTCATCGGCAACAGCGACCTTCCGCAGCAGCAGCTGTGGGGCACCGTCCTCGCCTGCGCGATCGCCTCGCGCTCGCCGAAGGTGCTCAGGGAGCTGGAGCCCGAGGCCCAGGCGAACCTGAAGCCCGAGGCGTACCAGGCCGCCAAGTCCGCCGCCGCGATCATGGCGATGAACAACGTCTTCTACCGGACCCGGCACCTGCTGTCGGACCCCGAGTACGGGACGATGCGCGCCGGCCTGCGGATGAACGTCATCGGCAACCCGGGCGTCGAGAAGGTCGACTTCGAGCTGTGGTCGCTGGCCGTCTCCGCGATCAACGGCTGCGGCCAGTGCCTGGACTCGCACGAGCAGGTCCTGCGCCAGGCCGGTGTCGACCGCGCCACGATCCAGGAGGCCGTGAAGATCGCCGCGGTGATCCAGGCGGTCGGCGTCACGCTGGACGCGGAGGCCGTGCTCGCCGAGTAGGGCCGAGCCGTACGAGAAGGGCCCCGGGGCTGTCCGCCCCGGGGCCCTTCCGTCACTTCTTGAGCGCGTCCATGAAGGCCAGCAGGTCCTGGGTCATGGGGACGTCGATCCCGGAGAGGTCGATCGGCTCGACGTCCCCGAGCGGCTTCCCGTTCTCGTCGGTGCTGAACTGCTGGTTCACGCTCAGCCCGATCTCGGCCTGGCCGTCGAGGACCCTGAGCTCCGCGCCCCCGCCTTCGTGATCCTCGAAGAAGGCGACCTCCCCGAGCCCGTCGATCGGCGTGGTGAAGCCGTAGTTCCTCATCCGTGCCGCGAACTCGGGGCCCGGGTCCGTCACCCTGTGCAGGACGTATTCGACGGAGACGCCGTACCCCGCCTCCACCGAGCCGAAGGTGATCTGGCAGGACGTCTGGTACAGGCTCGGATCGTCCGTCTCCTGCCCGACGCCCTCCTGGACCCGCTTGCCGAGGATCCCGCCCAGCGCCTTCAGCTTCGCCGCCGGGCAGGGCGCCACCTTCGACAGGTAGCCGCCCGTGTCAGGGCCCGGTTCCTTCTGCTGCTTCTGCTCGTACGCGTAGAGTCCACCGCCCCACACCGCCGAGGCGAGCACCGCGCCGCCGAGCGCCCACAGCCAGGGGCGGCGGGCCCGGGGGCCGCGCGGCGGCGGAGGAGCCTCGGTGAGCACTTCCGGGGCGTCGAACTCCACGCCGCCGACCATTTCCGGTTCCGATATCACGTGGTCTCCCCCTTGACGGCACCCGGCGCGGGGACCGGCGCCACGGCGAAGGCGGTCGCCCCGCGCGGCTCCGGGGTGCTGCGCAGGGCCTGTTCGGTGCTGTACGCGCGCAGGTAGCCGACGACCGTGTTGAGGACGGCGACCAGCGGCACGGCGACGACGGCGCCGCCGATCCCGGCGGTGAGGCCGCCGGCGGCGACGGCGAGGACGACGGCGAGGGGGTGGACGCGGACGGCCCGGCCGAGGATGAACGGCTGGAGGACGTGGCCCTCGATCTGCTGCACGGCGAGCACGACGACGAGCACCATGAGGGCGGTGAACACGCCGTTGGTGACGAGGGCGACGACGCAGGCGAGGGCTCCGGAGATGACCGCGCCGACCAGCGGGATGAAGGCGAAGAGGAAGATGAAGACGGCGAGCGGGACGGCCATCGGGACGTCCAGGAACCAGAGCCCGAGGCCGATGAAGACGGCGTCGATGAGGGCGACGAGGACGGTGCCGCGGACGTAGGCGGTGAGGGTGCGCCAGGCGCGCGGTCCCGCGCCGGCGACGCCGGGACGGGCCTGGGCGGGCACCAGCTTGAGCGTCCACTCCCAGACCTTCTTCCCGTCGTAGAGCAGGAAGAGGGTGCAGAACATGGCCAGCAGGATGCCGGTCATGGCCTCCACGATGACGGTGACGCCCTGGAGCCCGGCGGAGGTGATCTGCTCGGCGTTGGCGCCGATGGCCTCGCTGAGGTTCTTGGCGATGTCGTTGATCTGCTGCTCGGTGACGTGGAACGGGCTGTCGAGCAGCCAGTGCTTGAGTTCCTCGATGCCGTCCTTGACGCGGTCGGACAGGTTGTCGACGTTGTCCATGACCTGCCAGACCACGAACCAGCCGACCAGGCCCATGACGACGAAGCCGGAGACGGCGGTGACGGCGGTGGCGAGGCCCCGGGGCAGGCCCTTGCGGCGCAGTATGGCGACGGTGGGCTGGAGCAGGGCGGTGACGAGGAGCGCGGCGACGAAGGCGAGGACGACCAGCTGCACGGAGCTGATCACCTTCATCAGCACCCAGACGGTGCCGGCGAGGACGAGCAGCCGCCAGCCCGCCTCGGCGGCCACGCGCATGCCCCAGGGGATGGCGGCGACGGGGTCGGGGCGGGCGGCGACGGCCGGGGCGTACGAGGGGGGCGCGGGGACGGAGCGGCCCGGCTCGGCGGAGGCCTCGGGGTCCGGGAGGGGCGCGGCGGTGTCCGGGTCGACGCCCGGCCGGGCGGGGGCGACGGGGCTCGGGGTCGCGTGGGGGACGTCCTGAGGGACCCCGTACGGCGGTCCGAGCGGATCGTCCCGTTCCGCCTCGGCCCTGCGCTCGTCGAGGCGTTCACCCATGCGGCTCAGGCTCTCGCCCAGCCGGCTCAGCCATCCTGGCACTCTGGACATCTCTTCCTTCTTCCCCCCGCTCACTCCTCCTCGCGAACCTACACGCAAGAAGCCCCTCACCTTAGGACGGTGAGGGGCTCCCAGAGGTTGAGCACGCGGGTACTAGTACCAGTGGTTGGCCTGCCAGAACGACCAGGCGCCGCACGGGCTGCCGTAGCGGCTGTCCATGTAGTTGAGGCCCCACTTGATCTGGGTGGCGGGGTTGGTCTGCCAGTCGGCGCCGGCCGAGGCCATCTTGTAGCCCGGGAGGGCCTGCACGAGACCGTAGGCGCCCGAAGAGGGGTTGGTCGCGCGGTAGTTCCAGCCGGACTCGTGGTCCACGATGTTGCTGAAGCACGAGAACTGGTCGGCCGACATCATCTGCCGGGCCATCGACTGGACCTCGGCGATGCTGTAGGAGCCCTGCGCGGCGAAGGACGTGGCGCTGCGGATGGAGGAGCGGTTGGCGCGCTCCTCGGCCTCCTTGCGCTCCTTCTCGGCCTTGGCCTCGGCGGCGGCCTTGTCGGCGGCCTCCTTCTTCGCCTCGGCGTCCTTGGCGGCGCGGATGCGGGCCGCCTCCTCCGCGGACTTCTTCAGGGAGGCGTCGGCGGCGGCGGCCTGGACGTCGGCCTGCTCCGAGAGGGACGAGACCTGTACCTGGGCCTGCTCCCCCGCGGGGATGTCCGCGAGCAGCGTGGTGTCGGCCGCGGTGGCCTCGAAGTTGTCGTCCGAAGGCTGAGCGGCGTTGCCCGAGGCAACACCGGCGATGGCGCCGACAGTGGTGACCGCAGTGGCCGAAGCCACCGCGAATCCCCGGACCGAGATCCGGCTCACACGGTTTCCTTCCAGCACGCCCGCACAGGTGACCACGCGGGCGAAATCTTGCCCCTGGCACTGGTCTCCGACGTACGGGGTCACAGAAGACACGGGCCCGTGGTGCTGTGGGCGGCATACGGCGACGGCTGTGGAGTTGTGTGGTGCGGTGCGCACCCCTGAGGGTGCACGTGTGCCGTATGCGGGGCCTGACGGAAGCAAGACTCTGCCGGACGGCGACACCGCAAGGCAATTCCGTGTTGCGTGTGAAAGCTCACACCTGGGTGGACGCACGGGATTTGGCGGATGAGGGCGACAGCACGACGCCGCCCGGCTAAGCTCCTGCGCTTTGCCGGGCGGCGCCAACTTCCTTACCCGTACGGACGGGTGCGAATCGGTCAGATCGACACGTCCTCCAGCATCTCGGTCACGAGCGCGGCGATCGGGGAGCGCTCGGAGCGGGTGAGGGTGACGTGGGCGAAGAGCGGATGCCCCTTCAGCTTCTCGATGACGGCGACGACTCCGTCGTACCGGCCGACCCGGAGGTTGTCGCGCTGGGCGACGTCATGGGTCAGCACGACCCGCGAATTCGTCCCGATCCGGGACAGAACGGTCAACAGGACGTTCCGCTCCAGGGACTGGGCCTCGTCCACGATGACGAAGGCGTCGTGGAGGGAGCGGCCCCGGATGTGGGTGAGCGGCAGGACCTCCAGCATCCCGCGGCCGAGGACCTCCTCGATGACCTCCCGGCCCGCGACCGAGGACAGCGTGTCGAAGACGGCCTGCGCCCACGGGCTCATCTTCTCGGCCTCGCTGCCCGGCAGGTACCCCAGCTCCTGGCCGCCGACCGCGTACAGCGGACGGAAGACCATCACCTTCTGGTGCTGACGGCGCTCCAGGACCGCCTCCAGGCCCGCGCAGAGCGCGAGCGCGGACTTGCCGGTGCCGGCCCGGCCGCCCATGGAGATGATGCCGACGTCCGGGTCGAGCAGCAGGTCGAGCGCGATCCGCTGCTCGGCGCTGCGGCCGCGGAGCCCGAAGGCCTCCCGGTCGCCGCGGACGAGCCGCACGTTCCCCTCGGAGGTCACCCGGCCGAGCGCCTTGCCGCGCTCGGACTGGAGCACCAGGCCCGTGTGGACCGGAAGCTCGGCGGCCTCCGGCACGTACAGCGAGTCCTGGTCGTAGAGCAGGTCCACCTGCTCCCCGGAAAGGGCCAGCTCGGACATCCCGGTCCAGCCGTTGGCGTCCGTGATGGCGAGTTCGGCGCGGTACTCCTCGGCGAGGAGCCCGACCGAGGAGGCCTTGATGCGCAGCGGCAGGTCCTTGGAGACGACCGTGACGTCGTACCCCTCCGCCTGGAGGTTGCGCGCGACCGCGAGGATCCGTGAGTCGTTGTCCCCCGACCTGTAGCCGGCGGGCAGGACGCCGGTGTCGGAGTGGTTGAGTTCGACACGCAGGGTGCCGCCCAGGTCCCCGATGGGGAGCGGGGCGTCGAGGCGTCCGTACCGGACCCGGAAGTCGTCGAGCAGGCGCAGCGCCTGCCGGGCGAAGTAGCCGAGTTCGGGATGGTGCCGCTTGGCCTCCAGCTCCGTCACCACGACGATCGGGAGCACCACCTCGTGCTCCTCGAAGCGCGAGACGGCGTTGGGGTCGGCCAGCAGGACGCTGGTGTCGAGAACATAGGTGCGCCGGTCGGAAAGGCGGCGCTTCGTGCTGGTCACCACGGAAGGACAGACCCCCTCTGAAGACCCCTGTGAGGTCGGGGTGCGACGGAACCGGTGTCGCTGCGGAATGGGACCGGGCTCAGGCCGCGATGCGCGGGCCGAACCACGGCCCTCCGCTTCTCCCGTGCTTGTCCCGCACGGTCGTCCTGGTGCAAGGGGCCTCCCGGGTGGCGGTCTCCGTGCCGCTCACTTCAACAGGGATATGCCCTCGAACGCCCTCTGCCATGCCATGGCATATGACGACGTGTTCATGAACACCAGGTGATCGGTTCCGACCGGGGGTGATCGACGGGGGCTCAGGTCCCGTAGCGCCGGTGCCGGGCCGCGTAGTCCCGCAGCGCGCGCAGGAAGTCCACCTTCCGGAAGGCCGGCCAGTGGACCTCGCAGAAGTAGTACTCGGAGTGGGCGCTCTGCCACAGCATGAAACCGGACAGCCGCTGCTCGCCGCTGGTGCGGATCACCAGGTCCGGGTCGGGCTGACCGCGCGTGTACAGGTGCTCCGAGATGTGCTCGACGTCGACGATCTCGGCGAGCTCCTCGAAGCTCGTCCCCCGCTCCGCGTGCTCCAGGAGCAGCGAGCGGACCGCGTCCGCGATCTCCTGACGCCCGCCGTAGCCCACCGCGACGTTCACGAGTATCCCCGTGTTGCCGTGGGTGGCCTCCTCGGCCTCCTTCAGCACCGTCTGGGTACGGGAGGGCAGCAGGTCCATCGTGCCGACGTGGTGCACCCGCCAGCGGCCGTCGGCGGCCAGCGCGCGCACCGCGTTCTCGATGATGCCGAGCAGCGGGACGAGCTGCTCCTCGGGGCGGTTCAGGTTGTCCGTGGAGAGCATCCAGAGCGTGACGACCTCGACGTCCGTCTCGGCACACCAGCCGAGCAGCTCCTGGATCTTGTCCGCGCCGGCCTTGTGTCCCTGCTCGGGGGTCCCGCCGGACGCCTTGGCCCAGCGACGGTTCCCGTCGAGGATGACCCCGATGTGCTTGGGCACCTGGGTGTGGTCGAGGCGGCCTTCCACCCGGCGTGCGTAGAGCCCGTACACCAGGTCGCGCAGGTTCACTGTTCTTTACCCCTCCATGCAGTGTCGGCCCCCGAAGCCGCCACACTACTGCGGACGGGCGACGGGCTCCCAGCCCGGGACTGTCACAAGTCCGTGATAAGCAGAGATACGTGACTGATTCCCCCCTCTACCGCGCCGCCGCGGACCGATACGACTCCATGGAGTACCGCCGCACGGGCCGCAGCGGCCTCAAGCTGCCGGCGATCTCCCTCGGGCTCTGGCACAACTTCGGCGACGACCGCGCGCTCGACTCCCAGCGCGCGATCCTGCGCCGCGCCTTCGACCTCGGCGTCACCCACTTCGACCTGGCGAACAACTACGGGCCGCCGCCCGGCTCCGCCGAGCTGAACTTCGGCAAGATCTTCGCCCAGGACTTCGCGCCCTACCGGGACGAGCTGATCGTCTCCACCAAGGCCGGGTACCTGATGCACCCCGGGCCGTACGGCGAGTGGGGCTCCCGCAAGTACCTGCTGTCCTCGCTCGACGCCTCCCTGAACCGGATGGGCCTCGACCACGTCGACATCTTCTACTCGCACCGCTTCGACCCGCACACCCCGCTGGAGGAGACGATGGGGGCCCTGGCCTCCGCCGTCCAGCAGGGCAAGGCGCTGTACGTCGGCGTCTCCTCGTACAACAGCGAGCAGACCGCCGAGGCGGCCCGGATCCTGCGCGACATGGGCGTCTCGGCCCTGATCCACCAGCCCTCGTACTCCATGATCAACCGGTGGACCGAGGAGGACGGCCTCCTCGACACCCTGGAGGCGGCCGGCATGGGCTGCATCTCCTTCGTCCCGCTCGCGCAGGGACTGCTCACCAACAAGTACCTGAAGGGCATCCCGGAGGGCTCGCGGGCCACCCAGGGCAAGTCCCTCGACCCGGACCTGCTCTCCGACGAGGTCCTGCGGCGCCTGCGCGGCCTCGCCGACATCGCCGAGCGGCGCGGGCAGTCCCTCGCCCAGCTGGCGCTGTCGTGGGTGCTGCGGGACGAGCGGATGACCTCGGCGCTGATCGGCGCGTCCAGCGTCGCCCAGCTGGAGGAGAACGTGGCGGCGCTCGCGGGCGCGCCGCTGACGGACGAGGAGCTCAAGGAGATCGACTCGTTCGCGGTGGACACCGCCGGCACGAACATCTGGGCCGGCCGCGGCTGACGGCCGCCGCGCGCCCCGCCCCCGGTCCCGAAGCGGCCCGGGACAAGAAAACGGGCCGGTCCGTGGGGGGGATACGGACCGGCCCGAGGGGGGGTTTCCACCATAACCCTTCGATACTCGTCCTGCGCGCCACGTACGCCGAACGAACCGCCCCGGATTCGCCGGATCCCAAGCGGCACAAGGGCTCCGGGGCCCCGTGGCGGGTTTGCGCCCCGGCGTGGCGGCGGGGTTCCGTCCCTCCGAAGAGGGACCGGCCGGCACGGGCGCGGCGTTGACGCGACGGTGCGCCGAGGAACGGCTTTCCGGCAGGTCAGCCGCCGGTTCGCGGCAGTGGCGGCGGGCCCCGGTGCCTCCGGGCGACCACCTCGTGACCGTACGTACCGACAACGGCCCGTGTGCGGCGAAGGTGCTCAGGGCATGGCGGTGAAGGCACCGAGGAGGAGGCCTAGCAGGCCGCCCATGAGCATGAAGGGGCCGAAGGGGATCTTCGAGGAGCGGCCGGCCCGGCGGAGCAGGACGGCGCCGAGGCCGTACACCGCACCGAGGAGGAAGCCCGCGAAGGCCCCGGCGAAGAGCACGCCCCAGCCGTACCAGCCGAGGGCGGCACCCAGCGGGACCGCCAGCTTCACGTCGCCGAAGCCGAGCCCGCTCGGGTTGATCAGGAACAGCACCAGATAGGCCCCGCCGAGGACGAGCCCGCCGAGCAGCGCCTGCGCCCAGGACCCGGCTTCGTACGGAAGCAGTTCCGCGCCGCCGAGGAGCACCGGGACGGCGACCGCGAGCGGCAGGGTGAGACCGTCCGGAAGCCGGTGCACGCGCGCGTCCACACAGGCGAGGAGGACGGCGAAGGGCGCGCCGAGCAGCCAGACCGCGAGCTCGGGCCGGGGCCCGCCGGTGGCGGCGGCGAGCGCGGCACAGGCCAGGGCGGTGAGCAGCGGGGCGACGAGCGGGCTCGCGGTGGTCGCGCAGCCCTGCCGCCCGGGACCGCCGAGCCAGCCGCGCCCGGGCCCCGCCAGGACGTGCCCGGCGGGGCAGCGGTCCCGCCACGGTTCCTCCGGCTCCACGGCGAGCCGGTAGGCCGCCCGGGGCACGAGCAGCCCGGCGGCGGCCCCCCACAGGGCGGCGACGGCGATCAGCGTGACGTCCACGGACGAGACCCTAGGCGGCCGTGCCGCTACGGTCTGCCGCATGGGGAAATGGGTGGACGGGACGGGGACGTTGACGGTGGGCGCTCTGGACGTCCCGCTGGAGGTGGCGGCCTCGTACCGGGCGCGGCGGCGGGGCCTCCTGGGCCGGAACGGGATCGCGGGGGCGCTGCTCATCGTCCGGACGAACAGCGTGCACACCTTCGGCATGCGGTTCCCGATCGACGTGGCCTACCTGGACGGCTCCTTCACGGTCCGGTCCGTGGTGACGATGCGGCCGGGACGGCTCGGCATGATCCGGCCGCGCGGCCGGCACGTCCTGGAGGCCGAGGCGGGCGCGATGGCGGGATGGGGCCTGGAACCGGGAGTACGCGTGCGCGTGTCCTGCGGCCGGGTCACGGAGGCCCCGAACCGAGCAGGGTGAACGCCCCGTACGCGCCGGAGGCGAGCGCGAGACCGGCGAGGACGGGCACGGCGGTACGGGTCCGCACGCGCGCGAGGGCCACGGCGGGCGGGAGCAGCAGTCCGAAGGCGGGCATCATCAGGCGCGGCCGGGAGCCGAAGTAGGCGGCGCCGACGAGGGAGACGAACACGACGCCGACCGTGTAGACGAGCAGCGGCAGCGGCTGTCGCTGCCGCACGCAGAGCGCGAGCAGCAGGCCGAGCAGCGCGAGCGCCGCGCACAGGCCGAGGGCGGCGGGCCACGGCAGGCCCGCGATGAACAGGGCGAGGGCGACACCGCCGTCGATGGAGTTGCCCCAGGCGGCCTGCACGTCGAAGTAGGCGGTGGGGCTGCCCTCCCGGACCCCGACGTAGGCGACGTACGCAAGCCAGCCCAGCGGGGCGATGAGCACTCCCGCGACGGTGGACCAGGGCAGCCTTCTGTCCCGTACGAGAGCGACGAGGGCCGTGATCCCGAGTGCGGCGATCAGCGCGGCGGCCGTCGGCCGGGTGAGCCCGGCGGCCGCGCACAGGACCCCGGCGAGAATCCAGCGCCCGCGCAGCACGGCGTACAGCGACCAGGCGGCGAGGGCGGTGAACAGGGCCTCCGTGTACGCCATGGACTGGACGAACGCGGTCGGGTACACGCCCCAGAGGACGGCGAGGAGAACACCGGCGCGGGCCCCGAAGGCATGCGCACCGCACGCGAAGACGCCCCAGGCGGCGACGGCTCCGGCGGTCCAGGAGACGAGGAGCCCCGCGGTGGCCGCGTCGACGGGGAGGACGGCGGAGAGGCCGCGCTCCAGGGCCGGGAGGAGCGGGAAGAAGGCGAGGTCGGAGTGGACGTCGCCGTTCGGCAGGGTGACCTGGTACCCGTACCCGTGCTCGGCGATGCGGACGTACCAGACGGAGTCCCAGCGCCCCTTGAGCCGGTGCAGCCCGTCCTCGCCGGTCGCGACGGCGGCGACGGCGAGGACGACGAGGCCGACGAGGCGGGTGGCGGCGTAGCCGCCGAGGGCGAGGAGGGTGGGGTCGCTGGGGCTGGTGGGGCTGGTGGGGCTGGCGGTCCGGGACATGCGCCCGATTATCCGGGGGCGTACGCGGGACTCATCCGAGAGGCCTTATGCGGACGAACTTCGCGGCCATGACGGGACCGAGCTGCTCGACGATGGCGTGTCCGGGCTCCTGCGGCGAGGGCAGGTCGCCGAGGAAGGACGTGACGATGACCTCGTCGATGCCGAGGACGCCGCGCGCGCTCTGCTCCTCCAGGAAGTCGAGCGTCCGACGCCAGTCGGCGGCGCCGGGGGCCTCGCCGAGGAAGGACCGGACGGTGTCCTGGACGACGTCCCAGAAGAACACGTGCGGCAGGACACCGCCCTGATGGAAGACATGGGTCTCGTACGCCCCTCGGAACTCGGGGATCCGGGTGACGAGATCACTGACCAACTGCACGCTCGGAGTCGCGTTCGGGTTCGCGCTCGGGGTCACCGTCATCTGTCCAGAATGCTCCCGCCGGGGAGGGATGTCCCATCGGATTTACGCTTTCCTGGCGACGTCTTTCGCCGGGTTTTCCACAGGGGGTGCGAAGTGTCCCTCTTCCGTGGATCGTTGGGCGTATGTACGAGTTGGCGATCCTCGCCAGGGGCGGGGTCCTCCTGACGGTCTGGGCGGTCGCGGCGGGCTGGCCGCCGGGCCGGCTGGCCGGACGGCTGCGCCGGGACGGCTGGCAGCGGATCTGCCGGGGCGCCTGGGCGGCCCCGGGGAGGGAGGTGGACTGGCGGCTGAGGGCGACGGCCCTCCAGTTCCTGCGCCCGGAACTGGTGTGCAGTCACGGGACGGCGGCGCGGCTGCACCGCATCGAGGTCCTGGGCGGGGAGTTCCCGCCGGAGCGCCTCGACTTCACGGCACCGCCGCCGGCCAGGTCGGCGCGGGGCGACCGGATACGGATCCACACCACGACCTTCCTGACGGACGGGGACCGGTCCGTCCGGCGCGGTCTGCGCACGACGACGCCGGCGCGGACGGTCGGCGACCTGATACGGGCCTCCGGCACCCGGGAGGAGGCGGTGGTCGTCGCGGACTCCGCGCTCGCCCGACGGGCGGTCGAAGGAGTACGGCGCGAGGCGCTCGTCCGCTACGAGGACCTCGCCGCCGAACTCGCGGCGCCCCGACGGGGAGCGGCCCGCGCCCGGACCTGGCTCCGGCTGGCCGAACCGGCTTCGGGCTCCCCGGCGGAGACGGTCGCCCGACTCCGGATACGGGACGCGGCCCTGACCCCCGAATCCCAGCCGACCCTGTTCACGGCGACGGGGCGGCCCCTTCGCCCGGACTTCCTCTTCCGGGCGGAAGGCCTGGCGGTGGAGATCGAGGGCCACGCCTTCCACGGCACCCGCCGGGCCCACGAACGGGACATCGCCCGCTTCAACGCGCTCCAGTCCTGCCCGGAGATCCGCCGCGTGCTGCGCTTCACGGCCAGGGAGGTCTTCCACCACCCGGACCGCATGACGGCGACGATCCGGGCGGCGCTGGCCCTCTAGGGCGAGGGGGCGGTGGTCCGGGGGAAGGAGATCTCGACGCGCCGGTTCTTCTTCCGACCCTCCTCGGTGCGGTTGTCGGCGATCGGGTAGTCCTCGCTGTAGCCGCGGATGTCGAAGGTCGTCCCCGGGTCGAGGGCCCGCGCCAGCACCTGCTGCACGGCGACGGCCCGCTCCTTCGACAGCTTGAGCCCGTGCTCGTACGTCCCCAGATTGTCGGTGAACCCGAACACCCGGACCCGCCCGGACCCCATCTTCTTGATCTCGGCGGCGATGGCGGCGATACGGGCGGTGGCCTCGGGCGACAGCTTGGCGCTGTTCTTCGGGAACAGCACCTCGGCCTGCAGCGCGAACGTCACGTCCACGTTCGTGTCCTGCCGGCGCTCCTGCCCGCCCTCCTCCTCGACGATCTGCTTGATGTCGAGCACCTTGGCGGGGGCGAGGGTGGCGCCGTCGGGGAGCATCAGCCCGGGGGACTCGGGATCGATGACGGGCGGGGGCGAGGAGGTGCCGGCGGGACCGGGACCGGGACCGTCATCGGCGTACGCGGGGGGCCCGGCGAGCGGCCCGAGAGCCACGCACACGAGCAGGACGGAGGCGAGGCGGCGGGTTTTCGTCGTCGTCATGGGGTCGCCTCAGGAGAGCTTGAGGGTGGCGGGTTCGAAGGTGGGGAGCTGGAAGCTGACTTCGGTGGTGGAGGCGGGGGGTGCGGGGAATTGGAGGAAGACGTCGGTGGACTTGCCGGGGCCGAGGCTGTCGAGCCCTGAGGTGGTCAGCGGCCGGCCGTCGGTGTCCCTGAGAACGTAGTACCGCTTCTTTCCGACCGAGTCGACGAGGGTGGCGCCGCCCAGGGAGTTGCCGTGCTTGACGACCTCGGTCTCGTCCCCACTCATTTGGGCGGGAATGATGCTGGCGATGTCCGACGTATTCTTCAAGCGCCCCTTGATGGTGAGAAATCCACCCCGATCCCGAACCGCCGAGTTGATGGCAAGCTCCATCCCCTTCTGCCCCTTGAGGACCGCCAGCGTCTCGGCGGGCTCCTCAGCCTCTTGTGACCTCTGGGTGGCCGATGCTCCCTGCTGGGGCGCGGCACTCGTTGAGGCAGGCTTGTTCTCGCTGGGCTTCTCCTCGGCGCCGCACCCGGCCGCGAAGAGTGCCACGGACGCAATCGCGGCGGCGACCACCCCTAGGCGGGTCTTCCTTGCGTAGCGCGCGTTCATGAAGCGTGCTTCCTTTGCTCGTCGCGGGTCAGTCCGACAGTCGGACTCTGAAGAGATCTGCGGCGCTGGGGAGGCGCGGGCTTTCAGGATCGATCACCCACTGTTCGCCATCACACACGAGGTCAACAACGGGATCCTCGCCGTCAGGCTCCCCTTCGCCCTCATCGGGGCTCGGGGGCGGCGACTCTGGGGGGTCTGGCGCAGCGAAGGAGCAAAGCGGTTCAATTACGGCTTCCGCCGACGCCGTCGCATGACGAGACTCGCGACCTGTCGTGCTTACGGTCACCTTGAAGCCGTGCTCCCCGGTACTGAGAGGCGCACATGCATCGCTACCCGCGAGCGTCGCCTTGTTCCGAGCCGCAAACTCCTCCGCCTGCTGACACGGGGAGTCACCGGTGTCCGCCCCTCCTTGAAGGAACCTGTTCCATTGCCCAGGATCGAGGATCACTCCGATCCAGCCGTCGCGCAGCTGTTCTCGGGCATCCTGAGCCGCTGCGAGGGCTGCTGCGTCCGCAGCGGTCTGGGCGCTGTTCCGCGTCAAAGCGGCCTGACCTACCAAGAAGTAGGCGAACGCCAAAAAGAGGAGCCCGGCAATGACCGCGATGTAGACGGGAAATGCCTGCCCCTCATCGCGACGCAGGCCAAAGCGCTCTACTCCCCTCCACCACCAGTGAGTTCGGTGATCTTCTGGGCGATCGCGTTCTTGATCGACTGCCCAAGGTCCGTGCCGGTGATCGCCACCACGATCGCCACCACCACCACGATGATCCCCAGGTACTCCACCGCCGTCTGCCCGCGGTCCCCCCGCAGCAGTCGGCCGGTCACTCCCACCTTGGCCTTCGTCAGGGCCTTGAGCATCGCGTCGTTCATCGTGGTCCCCTCCGCGTTCGGACGCCTGCGCTTGGGCACCGTACGCCGACGGGCCCGTCATCGGGTGGGCCGGATGGCGCGGGTCGCGGCGATCCGGTCCATCGGCTCCACCCCCCTCACACTCAGTCCGCACTCTGGCACATCGGGTTGCGCGCCCGAAGCCGTTTCCCCCGAATATGTCACCGCGCTCATTCGCCCGTCACCGACCCGAAGTCCGTCCCCGTGCCCAGGAACAGGCCCGCTCCGAGCAGGATCATGGTCGCCGGGACCATCAGGGTCGTGATCACCATCGTCGCCTTCGGGACCGCCTTCGCGGCCTTGCGACGGGCGTTCTGCGCGTCCGTGCGCCGCATGTCGTTGGCGATCTGGATCAACGTGTCGACGATCGGCGCTCCCAGCTCCTCGCCCTGCTGCAGCGCCGTCACGAACTGCGCCACCTGCTCCGAGTCGTTGCGGCGCCGCAGTTCGTCGAAGGCCTGCCGTCGGCTGACGCCCATGTCCATCTGGCGGAGCGTGATGCGGAGTTCGTCGGCCCACGGGCCCTCGTACTTCTCCGCGACCCTTTCCAGCGCCTGTCGGAAGCCGAGGCCCGCCGAGACCACGACGGCCAGGACGTCCAGGAAGTCCGGCAGCGTGCGTTCGATCTGGTCCTTGCGGATCCTGACCGCCGACCAGATCCCGACCTCCGTCCAGAACGCGCCGAACGCCAGCAGCAGCAGAGCCGTCACGTACGAGCCCTTGCTCAGCATCACCAGGCCGCCGAGGCCGCCCAGGAAGCCGTAGACCGCCCGCCTCGCCCCGTACCGGTCTATGGTCAGGCCACCCGGGTTGCCCGCCAGGTCGATCCGGCGGCGGACGGCGTTCACCCGCTTCGGGCCCATCAGCCGGAGCACCGTCGGCGACCAGCGCATGCCCAGGCGGTCGACGGCCGAGTCGACCGCTCCCGTACGGGTGGCGCCGACCTCCAGGGCCAGTTTGAGGTCGTCGGGGAGCTTCGCATCGGCTCGGTAGAGGCGCAGGCCGTAGGCGAAGCCGGTGACGGCGAGGCCCGCGAGGAGGGCGAGGAGGAGGTCCATCACGCGGGCCCCTTACACGTCGATCTTCGAGAAGCGGCGGATGGCGGCGAAACCGACCACGTACAGAACGAACGCCGCCACCACGGCGAACTGCCCGATGCCCGAGGCCGTCATGCGGTCGAGCGCCCCCGGCTGCATGTTGTCGATGAGGAGGAGCGAGCCGACGCCGATGACCGGGACGGAGTACGCGGTCATGCTCACCTGGGAGAGCTGGGTGCGGACCTCGCGCCGGGTCTCCTTGCGCTCCTCCAGGGTCTCGGTGAGGTTCCGCAGGGAGGAGACGACGGTGCCGCCGGCTCGGTTGGCGAGGACGAGGGTGGTGACGAGGACCACGAGTTCACGGGAGGGCAGGCGTTCCGCGAGCTCCCCGAGCGCGTCGTCGAGGGACGTCCCCACGGCCAACTGCTGCGCCACCTTCTCCAGTTCGTCGCCGGCCGGTGCCTCCAGTTCGTCGGCGGCCAGGCTCAGGGCCATCCGGAGGGCGAGTCCGGCCTGCGTGGCGTTGGCCAGGATGCGGGAGAGTTCGGGGAGCTGGTTGATGAACCGCTCGATGCGCTTCTGGCGCTGCCAGTTGAGGTAGCCCACCGCGACCCAGATGCCGAGGAGTCCGCAGATCGGGCCGAAGAACGGGGACAGCGCCGCCTGCCCCACGACCCAGAGGACCGCCACGGTCGCCGCGAGGGCCACCGTGAACTCGCCGGGCGTGACGTCGAGGCCGGTCGCCGCGATCCGCAGTTCCAGTTTCCGGCCGAGAGCGGTCTTCCGTACGCGCCGGTCGACTCCCCGGAAGCGGCGCCTGCGGCGGCCGGTCACGGCCTCCGGTTCGCCGCTCTCGTCGAGCCGGGCGACGAGAGCGGCGTGGCGGCGGGCCCCGCTCGCGTACAGCTGGACGCCGACGACGCCCAGGACGCAGGCGAGCAGCGCCACGCCCACGGTCAGCCAGAAGGGGTCCGTGGTCATGGCCGCGCCTCGGATCGCCGGGTCGGATCCGTCGTCGCCCGCCACTCCTCCGGCGGCCGGGTCGGATCCGTCGTCGCCCACCGCTCCCCCGGCGGCAGGGTCGGATCCGTCGTCATCGCTCCTCCCCCGGTCGCCACGTCGGATCCGTCATCGTCCACCGCTCCCCCGGTCGCCACGTCGGGTCCGTCATCGTCCACCGCTCTCCCGGTCGCCACGTCGGGTCCGTCGTCCACCGCTCCCCCGGCAGCCAGGTCGGGTCCGTCATCGTCACTGCGCCTCCGGTGGGCATGTGGGCTTCGGTCATCACTCCGCCTCTCGGGTGGCCAGGTGGGCGTCCGTCGCCGCCACTCCGAACGCCTGCGGGATCGGCTGACCCGCCAGGTAGAGCCGTTCGGCGACGCGCCGGGGCAGCGGGTGGTACGTGAACCTCCCGTACACCCGTCCGTCGGCCGCGACCGGCTGCGCCTCGAAGCGGCAGACCGTGGCCAGCAGGAAGCGTTCCCGGCCGCGCGAGGCGAGGACGGAGATCTCGGTGATGCGGCGCGTGCCGTCCGGGTGCCGGGTGAGCTGGACGAGGACGTCGACCGCGCTGTTGATCTGGTCGCGGAGCGCCTCGAACGGCACCTTCACCTCGGACATCGAGGCCAGGGTCTGGAGCCGCATCAGCGCGTCCTCGGCCGAGTTGGCGTGGACGGTGGCGAGCGAGCCGTCGTGGCCGGTGGACATCGCCTGGAGCATGTCGAGGGTCTCGCCGCCGCGGACCTCGCCGACGATGATGCGGTCGGGGCGCATGCGCAGGGAGTTGCGGACGAGGTCCCGGATGGAGATGGCCCCGCGGCCCTCGATGTTCGGCGGGCGGGCCTCCAGGCGGATGACGTGGGACTGCTGGAGCTGGAGTTCGGCCGAGTCCTCGATGGTGATGATCCGCTCGCCGTCCGGGACGAGGCCGGAGAGGGCGTTGAGGAGGGTCGTCTTCCCGGTGCCGGTGGCGCCGGAGACGATCAGGTTGAACTTGGCCTGCACGAGCCCGGAGAGCAGGAGCAGCATCTGCTCGTCGAGGGAGCCGAGGCCGATCATCTCGTGGAGCGTGTACGCCCGGGGGAAGCGGCGGATCGTGAGCGTGGCCCCGGTGAGCGAGAGCGGCGGGATGATCACGTTGACGCGCTCGCCGGAGGGGAGCCGGGCGTCGACCATCGGGTTCGACTCGTCGACCCGCCGGTTGACGGTGGAGACGATCCGCTCGATCGTCTGCATCAGCTGCTCGTGGGAGGCGAAGCGGAGCGGGAGGAGTTCGACGCGGCCGCCTCGCTCGATGAAGATCTGGTCGGGGCCGTTGACCATGATCTCCGTGATGGAGGCGTCTTCGAGGAGCGGTTCGAGCACGCCGAGGCCGAGGGCCTCGTCGACGACCCGGCGGATCAGCTGCGCCCGCTCGGCGGTGGAGAGGACCGGGCCCTCGCGGCTGATGATGTGTCCGAGGACGCGCTCCAGGCGGGCCCGCCGCTCGGCCGCCGCGAGCGCGGACATCTCGGTGAGGTCGATCTCCTCCAGGAGCTTGGCCCGGAAGGCGGCGACGAGATGGCCGTCCTCCCGGCCCCCGCCCGTGGCCTTCTCCTCGGGGGCGGTGATGCGGGCGCGCAGGCTCACGGCAGGTCCTCCTCGTCGGGCAGAGGCATCGTCGCGGTCTTGGTGATGGGGTCGAAGTCCCAGAAGGGGACGACCCGGGGGATGTCGACGGTGACGGTGACGGTGACCTCCCCGTCTCCTGGGGACGGCACGGCTCTGGGGTTGATCCAGCCGCTCACGGCCGCGCTCGCCGCCGTCTGGGGATCGATCCTGGTCTCGTCGTCGGTGGTCATGGCCCTCGCCGCCGCACGCGCCGCAGTGCCCGCCTGCTGGGCGGCGTACGCGGCGATGCCGAGCTGGAGGCCGGCGAGGCCGACGATGAGCAGGATGGGCAGGAAGCCGAGGTACTCGATCGCTGCCTGCCCCCGGTCGCGGGTACGGGTGCGCTTCGTCATGGTCTCGGGACCTCCTCCAGTACCGCGCCCGCTTCGGCCGTGACCGGGAAGAGGCCCCCGAAGCCCGGGACGAGGGCCGGGACCTGAACCTGGACCTGGACGTGGACCATCCCGCCGCTCGTGTCCCCGCAGTCTCCGCCGGAGGCGCTCCAGGCGCCGTCGATGTGGCGGCCGGCGGCGGCGGGCCCGTCGTCCCCCACCGCACACGCCCGCGCCGCCTCGTCCGCCGCGTTCCCCGCCAGCGTGTACGTGTAACCCACCAGGACGACCTGCCACAGCAGGGCCAGGGTGAGCAGGATCAGCGGCACCATCCCCACGAACTCGACCGCCACCTGTCCCCTGTCCTCGTCCCGGTGCGTACGCATCCCTCAGCGCCCTCCCCCGCGCCGGCGCAGTCCGAGCGAGCCGCGGTCGCCCGCGCGGGCCAGCTCCCTGCCGGAGGTTTCAGGCACGCCGACGAGGCCCAGCTCTCCCGCGAGCGTCCACAGCGCCTGCTTCACCGTCGACTTGGCGTCGAGTTCGTGGAGGCGGCCGGCGTCGACGACGGCGGAGAGTTCCTTGAAGTGGGCGGGGACGGCGACGCCCGCGATCCGGGTGCCGGTGATCTTCTGGACGAGGGGCGGCTGGATCTCGGTGGAGCGGTGGTGGCGGTTGACCACCGTCGTGGTCTCCTCGGCCTTGCGGACCTGGAGCCGTTCCCACATCCGTACGGTCCGCTTGGCGGCCCGGACCGCGACCACGTCCGGGGTGGTGACGAGCAGCGCGGTGTCGGCCATCTCGATCGCGGCGGCGTTCGCGCTGTCGAGCCGGGAGCCGCAGTCGAGGACGACGACCTCGTGGCGGCCGCGCAGGGCGCTGACGACCTGGCGGGCGGCGCGGTCGGTGACCTCCTCGCCGCGCTCGCCCTCCGCCGGGGCGAGGAGCAGGGAGAGGCCGGTCTCGTGGACGTAGACGGCGTCCTGGAGGACGCGGGGCGAGATGTCGGCGATGGCCGCGAGGTCGGCGACGGAGCGCCGGAACTGGACGTCGAGGTAGGAGGCGATGTCGCCGCTCTGGAGGTCCATGTCGACGAGGGCGACGCTGCGTCCGGAGGCGCGGGCGGCGAGGGCGAGGTGGACGGCGGTGACGGTGGTGCCGACGCCGCCCTTGGCGCCGCTGACGGTGACGACGGTGCCGCCGGGGCCGGCGATCGGCTCGGCGCCGGCGCCGAGGTGGCGGCGGACGCCGAGGGACCACTGGGCGGCGGCCTGGACGCGGCTGGCGAGTTCCTCGTAGCCGAGGGGGAGGGTGACGAGGCCCCGGGCGCCGGAGTCCATGGCGGCGGAGAAGAGGACGGGGCTGGCGTCGGCGGTGATGAGGACGACGCCGACGGCGGGGAAGCGGAGGGCGACCTCGCGGACGAGTTCGAGCGCGGGGACGGGGCCGATCCGCTCGTGGACGAGGACGACCTCGGGGAGTTCGTCGAGGGAGGCGGCGGCGAGGCGCGCGAGGGTGTCGACGAGCTGGGTGGAGTCGGTGACCGGCTGGGCGGGTTCGGCGTCGGGGAGCTGGCTGAGCAGCGTGCTGACGGACCGGGCCGCGTCGGGGTCGCCGACGGCCGGCAGGATCCTGGTGGTCATCCGGCCTCACTTGTCCTTGTCGAGCGTGTAGGTGCGGTCGCCCTTGTCGACCGGGGGGCCGCCGGGGGAGCCGTCCGTGGACGGGGCGACGAGGGCGAGGCGTACGTGCTCGGCGAAGGACTCGGCGTACGCGACGCGCTGGGTGTCGAGGGTGGAGAGCGCGAAGGTGATGGGGACGGCGGAGGTGGCCCGGTCCGTCCGGTCGTTGCGCTGCGAGACGGGGGTGAGGGTGCCGACGTCGAGGACGCGGGCGCCGGTGACGATCAGCCGGGACTGGTCGGGGTCGCCCTTCTTCTCGCCGGCGAAGGTCGCGTAGATGTTGACGGTGGCACCGGCGGTGATCTTGCCCGCGACGCCGGCGGCGGCGTCGACCATGATCGCGGTCTCCTGCTCTCCCGGCCGGAGCCGGGGGCGCTCGACGATCATGTCGGTCTGGAGGAGGGAGCCGGCCTTGAGTTCGGTGACGGCGATCTTGCCCTCGATCTGGCGGAGGTCGGTGACGGCGGTGGCGGAGAGCCAGCGCTTGGGCATGGAGATCTTCTCGAACTGGTTCGCGCTCAGGGGCTTGTAGGGCTCCACGTTCCTCTTGAGCCGGTATGCCGTGGTCTCCGGGCCGACCTTGGAGTTCACGTCGCTGATGACGGCGAGGACACCGGCGAAGGCGCCGAGGGCGCACAGGACGGAGAGCAGCAGCAGGATCACGCCGCGGCGCTGGCGGGAGTTCATGGCCGTACTTCCTCGGTCGGAGCGGTCGGAGCGGTCGGAGACGTGGGTCGGGGCGGGGCCTGGTGCGCGGGGCCGCTCATGGCAGGGCGGGGCGGGCGGCCCGCGCACCGGGTCCCAGGGCGTGGGCCCGTGGGCCGGTCCCGAGGGCCCGGGCGCCGGGGTCGGGCGGCGGGGCGGGCACGGTCAGCGGGGCGGAGCAGAAGCCGCAGCGGTCGCCGATGAGTTCCATCCCGCACCAGTGGCAGGTCTCGCGGCGTACGGAGGCGACGAGCTGGTAGAGGACGGACGGGTCGGGCAGGTACGCGGCGAACTCGACGAGCTTGCCGGTGCCCCACCAGCCGGGCGAGGAGGCGGGCAGGGGCACTTCGTGCACGGGTCCCGGGATCCGCCACCGGGGTACGAGGGTGGTGGTGGGCCAGTCGGTCTGGAGCTGGCCGCGGGCGAGGAGGAGTTCGGTGGCGAACTCCGGTCCGGAAAGGTGTCCTTCCCCTCCACCGAGCCGGACGATCTGCGGGGTCGGTCCGGCGAGGACGGCGAAGTGGGCGCCGGGGAGCCAGCCCTTGAGGTGGGAGCCGAGGCTCACAGGGACGCGGTCGAGCCGGGAGACGGAGCCGAGGACGGCGCCGGCGTAGATGTAGTGGGCGAGCAGCCGGGCGGCGGAGGCGAGGACTCCCGGGCTGAAGTCGCAGCCGGCGAGCTGCCGCAGCTGGCGGACGAGGACGGCCGCGCCGAGGGGCGGCAGGTCGGTCCTGACCAGCGCGATCCGGTCGCTCTCCAGGAGGGCGCGGACGGCGTGCAGGCGGTGCTCGACGGCGGCGGGCGCGGCGGTGGGGCAGACGACCACCACGTGCCCGTACCGGGCGAGGAGCTGCTGCATGTCGGCGAGGGAGGCGTCGAGCGAGCGGGTCTCGGGGGGCGGGAGCACGGCGGCCTGCGGGGTCCCGGGGTCGGTCGGCGGCAGCACCAGGTCGGTGCTGGTGACGGCGATCGCTGTCGGCACGTCGGACCCCCCGTCCCCTCCGGCCTCCGGCGTCCCGGGGGCCGCGGATCACTTACCGCGTTCGCGGCGTCACCGCAGGGTGCCGCCGTCTCTGCACCTTATCCACGTCCCCCGGGGTGGTGAACACACAATCCGCCAAGCTGTCCCCACTAATTTGCGCCCTGACCTCGCCCCCTGGGACCGGGCCCAGTCCCGCCCCTGGGACCGACCCCGACCCCGCCCCCTGGGACCGGCCCCGACCCCGGACCCCGTTGCGGCCGAACGCCGTTCGCCGCGCGGGGTATTGACAAGGCGATTGGTCTGGACCAACTTGTTCCGACAGCGGTGGCCGCCGCCGGTACCCCGTACCCGCACCTCCCCTCCGTACGACGACGTACGGCACCTCCACATCCCCAACTCCCCCACCGGAGGATGCACGTGGACCGCACCACCACCCGCCCGCACGGACGGCGCCTGCTCGGCGGAGCGCTCGCGCTCGCCGTCGGCTCCGGGCTCGTCCTCGTCGGCGGAGCCGGCACCGCACAGGCGGCGGACGTCAACGTCGCCAGGAACGCCGGGTTCGAGAACGGCCTCGCCGACTGGTCCTGTTCCGCCGGGAGCGGCGCCGCCGTCTCCTCCCCGGTCCGCACCGGGACCGGCGCCCTGCGCGCCACCCCGGCCGGTCTCGACAACGCCAAGTGCGTGCAGGCCGTGGCCGTGAAGCCCAACTCGACGTACACGCTGAGCGCCTGGGTCCAGGGCGGCTACGCCTATCTCGGCGCCACCGGCACCGGCACCACCGACGTCTCCACCTGGACGCCCGACAGCGCCTCCTGGAAACAGCTCACGACCACCTTCACCACCGGCGCATCCACCACGTCCGTACAGGTCTACACCCACGGCTGGTACGGCACCTCCCCCTACTCCGTCGACGACGTGAGCGTCTTCGGGCCCGACGGGGGCGGCGGCCAGGACCCCGACCCGACCGCCCCGTCCACCCCGGCCGGTCTCGCCGCCGGCACGGTCACCACCGGCTCCGTCGCCCTGAGCTGGGGCGCGGTCTCCGGCGCCACGGGCTACAAGGTGTACCGGGACGGCGGGAACCCGCAGACCGTCACCGGCACGTCCGCCACCGTCACGGGGCTCACCGCCGACACCGCGTACCAGTTCCAGGTCTCCGCGACGAACGCCGCCGGCGAGTCCGCGAAGTCCGCCGCCGTGACGGTCCGCACCGCCAAGGCCACCGACCCGGGCCCCGGCCCGGCCGTGCCCAAGCACGCCGTCACCGGCTACTGGCAGAACTTCGACAACGGCGCCGCGAAGCAGAAGCTGCGGGACGTCCAGGCGGCGTACGACATCATCGCCGTCTCCTTCGCGGACTCCACCGCCACGCCCGGCCAGATCGCCTTCAACCTCGACCCGGCCGTCGGCTACGCCTCGGTCGCCGACTTCAAGGCCGACGTCGCGGCCAAGAAGGCGGCCGGCAAGTCCGTGATCCTCTCCGTCGGCGGTGAGAAGGGCAACGTCACCATCAACAGTGACGCCACCGCGACCGCCTTCGCCGACAGCGCGTACGCCCTGATGCGGGAGTACGGCTTCAACGGGATCGACATCGACCTGGAGCACGGCGTCAACGCCACGTACCTCACCAAGGCGCTGCGGCAGCTCTCCGCCAAGGCGGGCTCCTCCATGGTCCTGACGATGGCCCCGCAGACCATCGACATGCAGAACACGGGCTCCGAGTACTTCAAGACCGCGCTCGCCGTGAAGGACATCCTCACGGTGGTCAACACCCAGTACTACAACAGCGGTTCGATGCTCGGCTGCGACGGCAAGGTCTACAGCCAGGGCTCGGTGGACTTCCTCACCGCCCTCGCCTGCATCCAGCTCCAGGGCGGCCTCGCCCCGTCCCAGGTCGGCCTGGGCGTCCCCGCCTCCACGCGGGGCGCGGGCAGCGGCTACGTCGACCCGCAGGTCGTGAAGAACGCGCTCGACTGCCTGACCAGGGGCACCGGCTGCGGCACCTTCAAGCCCGACCGGACCTGGCCGTCGCTGCGCGGCGCCATGACCTGGTCGACCAACTGGGACGCGACGGCCGGCAACGCCTGGTCGAACGCGGTGGGCCCGCACGTGCACAACCTGCCGTAGCGGCCCCGAGGTGACGGCGCGGCGCCACCGCTCCCCCGGTGGCGCCGCGCCCTCGTCTCACGCGGGCAGGTAGTGGCGCAGCACCGGGTCGAGCAGCCGGATCCACTCGTCGACCCGGGCGGCGCGGCGGCCGTCGACCTCGCAGTCGTAGACCGAGCCGTCGTAGAGCGTGACGGCGACGCGCAGCACCCGGTCGCGCCGGATGCGCTCGTACCGTACGGCGCCGATCTCGCTCCAGAGGAAGTCGGCCTCCTCGCCGAAGAAGTGCAGGGACACCCCGGTCCCGTCGACGGCGATCCCGGAGTTCCGGTCGGCGGCGGTGAAGTCCGGCGCGGGCGGCGGCGGCACGAGGGGCGGCGGCGGAAGGTAGGGGAAGGCGGGATGCGGTACGGGGACGGGGGCGGGGTGCGGTACGGGGCCGGGGACGGCGTCCTGGACACCGGCGCCCGGCATCGGCATCGGCAGCGCGTGACCGGGCGGCGGTACGGCGTCGACGGGCGGGACCCGGGGCACGGGTACGGCGTCGGCCGGCGGGCCCTGGGGCACGGGCGTCGGCACCGCGTCGGCGGGTGTCGACGCGGCCACCCGGGGGTCCGGCACCACGGCCGGCGCCGAGGGTGCCATGGGCGGCCCGAACACCCCGGCTCCAGCCCCGGCCCCGGCCCCGGCTCCCACCCCGGCCTCAGCCCCAGTCCCAGCCCCGGCCTCAGCCCCAGCCCCGGCCTCAGTCCCGAGCCCAGCCCCGGGCCGACCCCCCATCAGCTCATCCATGATGGCGTCCGGAGTGGGCCGTTGGGCGGGGTCCTTGGCGAGGCAGCGCCCCACGAGCGGCCGCAGCGCCTCCGGTACGGCGCCGAGGTCGGGGGCCTCGTGCACCGACCGGTACATGAGCCCCATCGGCGTCCCCCCGCCGAAGGGCCGCCCGCCGGCCGCGGCGACGAGGACGGCGCCGAGCGCGAAGACGTCGGCGGCGCCGGTCACCTCCTCGCCGAGGGCCTGTTCGGGGGCGAGATAGCCGGGGGTGCCGAAGGCGGAGCCGGTGGCGGTGAGCCGGGTGGACTCCAGGGCGCGGGCGATCCCGAAGTCGAGGACGCGCGGCCCGTCGGCGGCCATGACGATGTTGCCGGGCTTGAGGTCGCGGTGGACGAGCCCGCAGGCGTGGATCGCCTCCAGGGCCTCGGCGAGCGCGGCGCCGAGGGAGCGCAGCCGCCGCTCGTCCATGGGGCCTTCGGCGGTGAGGAGTCCGGAGAGGGTGGGCCCCGGGATGTAGGCGGTGGCGAGCCAGGGGGCCTCCGCCTCGGGGTCGGCGTCGACGACCTGCGCGGTGTGGAATCCGCCGACCTGCCGGGCCGCGGCGACCTCGGCGCGGAAGCGGGCCCGGAAGGACGGGTCGGAGGCGAGTTCCGGCCGCGCGACCTTGACGGCGACGGCGCGCCCGCCGCGCGATCGGGCCAGATAGACGGTGCCCATGCCGCCTTCGCCTAGCTTGTGCTCGATGACGTATCTACCGATGAGGGTCCCCACGCGGGACAGTATGGCCGAACTCCCCACCTTGACCCGTCCATGACATAGCCGGACCATGTGCCCGGACACGTACACGTCCGGGCCGCCATGTGCCCGGACACCCGCACGGCTCGGTCGCACTCCCCCACACTCCCCACCCAGGAGACAGCATGCGACGTCCCCTTCGCGGCAGAAGGTCCGCCACCCTCGCGGCCCTCGTGGCGTTCGCCCTCGCGGCGCCCCTCTCCGCGCTCACCACACCCGCCGGGGCCGACCCGGCGCCGACCGCCGCCCGCATCGCCTCCGGCGCGGAGGAGGTGATCCGGCAGTACGAGATCGCCGGACCGTCCACCGTCGCCGCCCGCACCGCGCTGGCCGCCACCGGCGTCTCGATCGACGAGGTCGACGCCCGCTCGGTCGTCGTCAGCGCCAACACCGAACAGCTCGCCCGGCTCAAGGCCCTCGGCTACCGCCCGGTCGCCCTCCCCGGCCCGCCCGACCGCTCCACCGCCGCCGACAAGACGGCCGGCCCGCTCGACTTCCCCTCCGCCGACGCGAAGTACCACAACCACGCGGAGATGAACGCGGAGATCGACCAGCGCCTCGCCGCCTACCCGTCCATCATGAGCAAGCGGGTCATCGGCAAGACGTACCAGGGCCGCGACATCGTCGCCATCAAGGTCAGCGACAACGTCGGCACGGACGAGGCCGAGCCCGAGGTCCTCTTCACCCACCACCAGCACGCCCGCGAGCACCTCACCGTCGAGATGGCGCTCTACCTGCTGCGCGAGCTCGGCGCGGGCTACGGCACCGACTCCCGCATCACGAACATGGTGAACGGCCGCGAGATCTGGATCGTCCCGGACCTCAACCCGGACGGCGGCGAGTACGACATCGCGAGCGGCTCCTACCGCAGCTGGCGCAAGAACCGGCAGCCCAACGCCAACTCCTCCTACATCGGCACCGACCTCAACCGGAACTGGGACTACAAGTGGGGCTGCTGCGGCGGCTCCTCCGGCACGAAGAGCTCCGAGACCTACCGGGGCGCCGCCCCCGAGTCCGCCCCCGAGGTGAAGGTCGTCGCCGACTTCGTCCGCTCCCGGGTGGTCGGCGGCAGGCAGCAGATCACGGCGGCCATCGACTTCCACACGTACAGCGAGCTGGTCCTCTGGCCCTTCGGCTGGACCACGGCGAACACCACGACCGGCATGACCCAGGACGACCGCGACGCCTTCGCGACCGTCGGCGGCAAGATGGCCGCGAGCAACGGCTACACGCCCGAGCAGTCCAGCGACCTGTACATCACGGACGGCTCGATCGACGACTACCTGTGGGGCGCGCACAAGATCTTCGCGTACACCTTCGAGATGTACCCGTCCTCGGGCGGCGGCGGCTTCTACCCGCCCGACGAGGTCATCGAACGCGAGACGAGCCGCAACCGCGACGCCGTCCTCCAGCTCCTGGAGAACGCGGACTGCATGTACCGCTCGATCGGCAAGCAGGCCCAGTACTGCACGGCCTGACGGCCCGTGGGCGAGGGGTGCCCCGGTCGCGACGGCCGGGGCACCCCTTCGTCCCTTCGTCCGGGCCCGTCTCAGTCCAGGACGGCCAGCGCGTCGATCTCGATGAGGAGGCCGGGCGGGAGGCCGACGTAGACCGTGGTGCGGGCGGCGGCGGGGGCCTTGAGGTTCTGCTCCTCGAAGTACTGGTTGTAGATCTCGTTCATCTCGGCGAAGTGGTCCACGTCGGTGAGGTAGACGCGCATCATCATCACGTCGTCCCAGCCCGCGCCGCCCTCCTCCAGGATCGCCTTGACGTTGGCGAAGGTCTGGAGGGTCTGCTCGCGCAGGGTCGGGCCGGCGACCGTCGGGGCCCGGCCCTCGACGGCGGGCAGGAAGCCGACCTGGCCGGCGACCTGGAGGATGTTTCCCTTCCGCACGCCGTGCGAGAACCTCGCGGGCGGGGCGGTGTGGGTGGCGGGGGTGATGGCGGTCTTCTCGCTCATGCGGTGTCCTTCGTAGGGGGCTTGCCGGAGTACTCGCGGCTGATGGCGTCCGCGGTGCCGCGCACCTCCGGGAGGAGGGTGAGGAGTTCCTCGGCGGTGACGACCACGTTGGGCGCCGAGACCGACAGGGCGGCGACGACCCGCCCGTCGGCGCCCCGGACGGGCGCGCCGACGCAGTTGATGGACTCCTCGTGGCCACCGAGATCGGTGGCCCAGCCCTGTTCCCGTACGGTCGCCAGCTCCTTGAGGAAGGCGGCGGCGTTCGGCGTCGAACGGGGCGTGTACGGGGGGTAGTCGAGCTTCGCGGCGACGGCGCGCCGCTCCGGCTCGGGCAGGTCGGCGAGGAGCAGCTTGGCCACGGCGGCGACGGTGATCGCGACGGGCCTGCCGATGCGCGAGTACATGCGGACCGGGTAGCGGCTCTCGACCTTGTCGATGTAGACGACCTCGCCCTCCTCGTACACGGCGAGGTGGATCGTGTGCCCGATCCGCTCGTTGAGGGCGAGGAGGTACGGGTGGGCGATCTCGCGGACGTCGAGGTTCTCGACGGCCTCCTGGGCGAGCGCGAAGAGACGGGCGCCGAGGCGGTAGCGCTGGTCCTGCTGCCGGTGGACGAGACCGTGCTCGTGGAGGGTGCGCAGCAGCCGCAGGGCCGTGGACTTGTGGACGCCGAGCCGCTCGGCGACCTGCCCGAGGTCGGCGGGTCCCTGGGCGAGCAGCGGCAGGATGCTGAGCGCCCGGTCGACGGTCTGGCTCATGGCGTACGTACCTCCTGGTCGTCCCCCGTCCAGCCGGGGCCGAGGTGAAGTGTGCCCCAGGCCGCGTCGTCGAGCGCGGCCAGCCGGTCGGAGCAGCGGCGGGGCCCACCACGGTTCGGTGTCCAAGGAGCAGCGCGCCCAAGTGGAGGAGGACCTGAAGGCGGG
>NZ_JBEXSZ010000105.1:0-29181 GCF_040613865.1 Streptomyces sp. NPDC006197
GATCCACGGCCGGGAGTTCCTCTTCGCCACGAACGGCCCAACGAGCATCCAAGCTGACAGTCACACCATCAGTGGCTTCTGTTAGGACCTCTTAGGCGGCATCCCACTCTGCTTGCAGCCAGCTGAGTTGCGCCTTGCTGAGCGGAGGCTCAAAGCCTTCGGGGAACATGAGTGTGAGCGGCTGCGACCACATGCTTTCGGGCCCGTGCTCCTCACAGTGCAGAGCCACGAGATGCGGTCCGTCCCCGCAAGTCTCGCGCGCGTAGAAGCGGTCATGCGTCTGGCAGAAGTACGAGAACGCCGTGCAGTCGTCCTCGTCAGCCGGCTCGTAGAAACCGGGGTCCCGGACGATCAGTGTCACCGGTTCTTGACGGTTGAACTGGGGGATGGGCCGAGGATCGCACCAGAGCAGTCGAGGAGGAAGCACGCGATCATTCTGCGCCCAGGGCGGCCTCGAGTCAGCTTGCAGACCAGATGAAGATGCCCGCGAGATGGAGTGCCGCCAGGTAGATCACGGCCGTCTTGTCATACCGAGTGGCCAGTCCGCGCCACTGCTTGAGTCTGTTGATGCAGCGCTCGACCGTATTGCGCTGCTTGTAGGCGTCCCGGTCGAAGGCTGGTGGCCTGCCGCCTCGGCTGCCGCGGCGTTTGCGGTTGGCGGCCTGGTCAGCGGGCTGCGGGATCACAGCCCGGATCCCGCGCCGACGGAGGTAGGTCCGGATCGCGTGGGACGAATGGGCCTTGTCCGCCAGGACCATGACCGGCGTGATCCTGGGCCGGCCGAGCGGCCGAGGCACCCGTAAGCGGGCCATGACCTCGGGGAATGCAGGTGCGTCACCGGCCTGCCCGGGTGTAACGACGAACGCAAGCGGGCGGCAGCGGCCGTCCGCAGCGAGGTGGATCTTGGTAGTCAGCCCGCCGCGGGACCGGCCGAGGGCATGGTCGACCGGCTCGCCGGTTGGTGCCCCTTTTGATGAGCCCCAGCGGCGTGCTGGTGGGCTCGGACGACGGTGGAGTCGACCGCGACGACCCAGTCGAGATCACCTTCGGCGTCGGCCTGAGCGAGCAGAGTGGTGAAGACCTTCTCCCAGGTCCCGTCGGCGGCCCACTTTCGTAGCCGGTTATGGGCGCCTTTCCACGAGCCGAAGTGCTCGGGCAGGTCCATCCACGGCGTCCCGGTGCGGTACTTGAACGCGATCGCGTCGATCACCTGCCGGTGATCCCGTCACCGCCCACCCCGCTTCGGCGTCCTGTCCGGCAGCAACGGCTCAATGCGTGCCCACTGGGCGTCAGTCAACGACACAGCTCAACTAACGATCAGATGATCCGAAGGAAACGGCCTAGGGCCTGTCCTTCCCGGGCCGGTCCCGGTCGTCGCCCCGGGACCTGGTGTAACCCCCCCCCGAGAGGGCCGTCACCAGCGTTCGTACACGGAGAAGGGGTGCGGCTCCCCTCCCTCGCGGACCGCGATCACCAGGCCCTGGTAGGTGAGCACGTCCCTGACGGACCCGTTGCGGCCCACCACGTGGTCGCCGACGGCGTCGATCCTGGCCCGGGGGCGGCCGTCCGGTCCGAAGGCGAGGACGACGAACACGAGGACACCCGCGAGCAGTTGCCCCGGGATCGCGCCCGAGCCGAGGCGCGCGGTCCGGCGCACGCCGTCCGTTACGTTCGTTCGTGCCGCCACGCGATCCCACCCCTGGTCCGGCCCGAAAAACCAGCAGGGCATGCGGTCTTCGGCCGCCGACGTCATGCGGCCGCCCCGGCAGACGGCCTCCGACCGAGGCCGAGGAACCGGGCATCCGAGCCGGGCCCAGCCCTGTTCTTGGCCCCGCCCGACCCGTTCCCGCCCGACCCGTTCCCGGTCCCGCCCGTGTCCGTCCCGTCGGATCCGGTGAAACGGGCCGTCGCCAGGACCGTGCCGTCCGCGGCCACCAGGCGGGCGCCGCTCAGGGCGCCGGGGGCCAGGTCCACGGGGGCCGGGGCGCCCCAGTAGCCGTAACCGGCCTTCACGCGGAACGAGCCGAGCGGTACGGCGGACCCGTCGGCGCGCACCAGGAGGCACCGCACCGGGCCGTCGGCCGCCGCCCCGTCACCGAGGTCGACCGACATGTACACCCAGCCGTTCCCACCCGTGGCGTCCGCCGGGTGAGCGTAGATCCGGCCCACCTCCCGGCCGTTCCCGGCCCGGTCCGGGGAGACCAACGCCGCCTCCAGGACGTGCGGCGCCGGCGCCACCACCCGGGGCGCGCTCTCCACCGCGGTCCCCACCGCCCAGCCGCCGAAACCGAAGGCCAGGGCCGTGGCCACGCCCGCCGCCGCCATCCGGAAGCGACGCCCCCGCGGCCGGCCTCCCCGCATCCGGTGCCCGGCCGCCGCAGGGGCCGCGGGAGCGGGCGAGGGGGCGGGGCCGGGTGCGGGCGCGGACGCGGGGAGCGTCGCCCGTACCACCCGGCTCTCGAAACCCACCGGCGGCTCCGCCCCCGGCAGCAGCCCGAGCAGCCCGTCCCCGACCGCCGTCAGCCGCTCCACGTACGCCCGGCAGTCCGGGCAGCGGTCCAGATGGGCCACCGCCTCGGCCCGCTCGCGCGCGGGAAGGATCCCGAGCGCCAGCTCGGCGCCCTCCTCACGCAGCCGCTCGCAGTCCATGCCGCTCACCGCGTCTCCTCGCTCTCCAGGAGCACCCGCACCTTGATCGTCCCCGCCCGGATCCGGGTCTTCGCCGTCCCCAGCGGCACGCCCTCGAAGGCGGCGACCTCCCGCGCCGTCATCCCGTAGACCCCGGCCATCACCAGCGCCCGCGCCTGCTCCCGCGGCAGCGCCGCCACTGCCCGCCGGACCCGCTCGGCCGCGTCGTCGGCGAGCGCGCGCCGCTCCGGGGTCTCCGACACGATCCCGACCAGCGTCTCCAGGTCCTCCGGTGACACCGGGGTCGCGCGCCGCGCCCGCACCGCGTCGATCGCCAGGTTGTGCGCGATGGCCGTCAGCCAGGTCCGTACCGAGCCGCGCCGGCCGTCGTACACCTGGGCGTGCCGCCACGCCCGCTCGAAGGTCTGCTGGGCCACGTCCTCAGCGAGCCGCGGATCGCCGACCACGGCGACGGCCACGCCGTAGACGGCGCGCTGGAAGCGGCGTACGAACGCCACCGCGATCTCCGGATCACCCGTGGCGAGACCGGAGAGCAGTGCCTCGTCGGAAACCCGCTCCAGCGGAAGGCCCATGCGTCCCACACCCGTGGATACGTCCGACGCCCCCGAAGGGATCGCCTGCGCCCATTGTCCGCCCGGACCCGCAATCCCGGAGGAGCCCGGCGCCGTACCCCCTGTGGGGGAGCGAACCGGGGGACCGGACCGGGGCCGATCCGGACGACCGATCCGGACGACCGAGCCGGAAGGGAAGCCCCGTCAGGAGGACGGAACGATGACGGAACCACGTACCCGCGCACTGCTCGCCCTGTCGGCCACCGCGCTGGCCGGGGTCCTCGCGGCCTGCGGAAGCGGCGGTGGCGGTCCGAGCAGCGGCACCACCGCGCCACCCCCCGCCCAGAAGAGCACGGCACCCGGGGGCGCGACCCGGGTGACCACGGACCTGGCCGACTTCAGGATCACGCTGTCCCAGCGGACCTTCACGCCCGGCACGTACGCCTTCGTCGTGACGAACACCGGGAAGCACGACCACGCCCTGGAGGTCGAGGGACCGGACGGCGAGAACCGCTCCAGCACCGTCGCTCCGGGCGGGTCCACGACCCTGACGGTGACCCTGAAGGCGGGAAGGTACGAGATCTACTGCCCGGTCGACGGGCACAAGGACCTGGGGATGAAGACCGCGATCACGGTGGCCGGCGCCCCCGTCAACAAGCCCGGCACCGGCCCGGCCACGCCGGGCAGCCCGACGACTCCCACCACGCACGACTCTCCCACCTCTCCCGGCAATGGCTACTGACCCGACCCGCCGTGCCGCCGTGCTCGTGCTGCGGTCGGCCGCCGCGGGACTGACAGCGACGATGGGCGCCATCCACCTCGCCCTGTGGGCCGACGGCTACCGCGACCTGGCCACCATCGGCAGCCTGTTCCTGCTGAACGGCGTCCTCGGCTGCCTCCTCGCCGTGGCCCTCCTCCTCACCCCGTACCGCGGGCTCGCCCCGGTCGCCACGGTCACCGCGCTGTTCACGGCGGGCACCCTCGGCGCACTCTTCCTGAGCCTCACCACGGGCCTGTTCGGCTTCGAGGAATCGGTGGACGCGGAACTGGTCCGCCCCACCATCGCGGTCGAGGCGGCCGACGTCCTCGTCCTGACCACCTTGACGGTGGCCGTCCTCAGCCACGGCCATCGCCGACGGCATCCCGGCGGACATCGGGAATGAGCCACCGCACGAAGCCGCTCGATCGAATTCCAGGCAGAGGCGGTCGGTTGGAGGAAGGGAAACCCGACGAGAAGGGAGGGATAAGATCCTCGTTCGAACGAACGGGCCGTCACCGACCGGAAGGGTCCCTCATGCGACTGATCATCGATCCGCCGCGTGGCGTGGCGCCCGTCCGGCTGGGGATGACGCTCGACGAGACGGTCGCCGCGGTGTCGGTCTGGGGCGCGCCGAGGGTGTATCCGGCCGACGCGGTACGCGGCTTCGACCTGGTCTCCACCGAGTGCGACGGCATCGGATTCCAAGCGGTCCTCGAACGCGACCGCCGGGTGACCGCCGTCACGGTCTGGGGACCCGACGAGGACGAGGACCCGGCCGTCCAGGTCCTGCTGGACGGCCTCGACGTCTTCCGCACCCCCGCCGACGAGATCCTCGCGCACGCCACCCGGAAGGGCTGGCACGTGGACGACGACGACCCCCGCGCACCGTACGTTCCCGGAGTCACCCTCGCCTTCACGAGGGACACGTCCCAGGAGGTACCGCGGGACGGGAACGGTCTGCCGGTCCACTTCACATCGGTGCTCGTGGCCGACGAGACGTACCGGGAGAGATGACGACGTCATCGCCGACCTCGACTCCGACTGCAACGCCTACGCCTACGTCTCCTCCGTCGGCATCAGCGCCTGACGCGCCCTCCGGCGTACGGCGGCGCCCCCGGCGTGCGGTGGGACAGGCCCCGGAGGTGCGTTGACGTGCACCTGTAGGGTCTTCCGGGGAGAACGATCACGCAGGGGGAAGCGATGGACACGCCGACCGCGCAGGAGCAGGAACAGACGCACGAGCGATTCCGGGCCCGGCTGGCAGCGGCAGTGGGTGCCGAGGCCGCCGACCTCGACCGCGTCGCCGGGCAGGTCGCCCTCCAGCTCCACGAGAGCGGACAGGAACCGGACTTCGAGGTCAGGACCGCGGACTTCGCGACCGATCCTTTCTTCGTCTGCGCCGACCGCTACTGGCGGCAGCGCTTCGCCGACAGTCCGTCCCCGGACACCGCCTTGGCCTGCGCGCGCTGGATCGCCCTGCACACCACCGTCGGATGCCGCTCCGCCGTCCGCGAGCAGTGGACCCTCGGCAACGGCTTCATCAACCGGTCCCACGTGGAGACCCGCGAACAACTCGACGAGGCGGCCCGAAGTCTCGCCGGAGTCCCCGAGGCCGCCGACGCGGCCCTCACCCTCCTGCTCTACCACGCGGGAAAACTCCGCGCGAACTTCGCCTTCGACGACCTGAACGCCGTCCTCACCACCTCCGCCCTCGCCACCCTGGCAGGCCCCCGCCGCGAGGAGCCGGTGATCCTGGCCCTGCGCGCGTTCGCGGCGTTCGGGAGCCGCGCCCTGACCACCGAGCACGCCCGCGGCCTGCTGGAGCGGGCATGGGAGGCCGCGCACCGTTCGCGGCACGTGATGGACGTGTGCCTGAACGGGCTGGCGTTCTCCGTGCCCTTCGACGGCCAGGGCGAGCTCCTGCGCCGGCTCGCGCAGGAGGCCGTGGACGCCCACCCCGATAACCACATGTTCCGCTTCCGTCTCGCCACCGCCCACCATCTGTGCGCCGACCACGACGAGGCCTTGTCGCACGTCGATGCCGCACTGGCCCTGCTCGCCCACCACGGCACCTTCAGCCGCGAGTTGCTGATGGAGCAGTACCTCGTCAAGCGGGACGCCATCCAGGAAGCCCGGCTGCGGGCGGCACGCGAGGCGGAGCACGAGGCCCGTTGGCGGCGCCAGGAGGCCGCCAACGCCGACCTGGAGCGCGCCATGCACAGCTCCTCCGTACGGGCGGTCGAACTCGTCGCCGTGTTCACCTCGGCGATCGCCTTCGCCGTCGGCTCCCTCCAGGTCACCCTCAGCGGCACCCTGAAGCTGCGCGAGCGGCTGTGGCTGCTGACCGCCCTGGGCGCGGTGCTGGCCGTCTTCGCCCTGATCATCGTCGGAGGCACCTGGCTGATCACCCGCAGGCGCTCCCGCGGCGGGAACTAGGCAGGACCCATGCCGGGCGCGGCGGCGTCCTCGGCGTGCTGCGCTCGGCGGCGGCCTGGAGTCGAAGTGCTGCTGGCGTCAGGTGCTTCCGCGTCCGCCGCGGGACGCGTCATCCGTCCGTGGCGTCCTCGACCTCCCAGCGCAGCAGGTCGCCGGGCTGGCACTCCAGCACCTCGCAGAGCGCGGCGAGCGTCGCGAAGCGCACCGCCTTGGCGCGGCCGTTCTTGAGGACCGCCAGGTTGGCGGGGGTGATCCCCACGCGGTCCGCGAGCTCGCCCACGGACATCTTCCGCCTGGCCAGCATCACGTCGATGTCGACGGCGATCGGCATCAGATCACCTCGTCCAGCTCGGCCTGCATCTGTGTCGCCTCGACGTCGCGCGCGACGGCCTGGGCGAGCAGCATCCGCAGCAGCAGCACGATGAGCGCGACCCCCAGGATGGCCACGCCGATCCCGCCCATGATGACGGTGACGCCCGGGTCGTCCCGCTGGCCCGGCGCGTTGAGGGCCGTGACCGCGAACCACAGGAGGGCCGCCCCCACGATCGCGCCGATCACACCGTCCACGTACCGGAAGGCGGTGGGGGAGAACACGGTTCCGCGTCGCACCATCGTCACCAGCCGCCAGACGCAGACCAGGGCGACCTGGGCGGACACCATGCCCAGGATCGTGATCAGGCGCAGGGGAGTCAGCGGGAGCGACCCTTCCTCGGGGTCGGTGGCCAGCGCCCACACCATCGACGCCTGTACGAACACGGTGCCGGTGAGCACCACCACGAGCACGAAGCGCAGCGCACGCACGGTCAGCTTTCCCATGCCCCATCCTTCCATCGAGTTGCGATGGAAATCTATCGATTTTCGATAGGTGAGGCAAGGGTGGGGGCGGAGGACGGAAGACGGTTTCGCGCGGTACCGACCGCGCCGATGGGAACGACCGCACCCGAGGCGAGCGCGAGACGACGCGCCCGTTCTGCCGCGCGGCTCACGGAGTACACGACCGGCAAGCGGACGACGGCAAGGGACTTGGGGGAGGAGCGGGCGATACGGGAAAGCCCCCCGGTGCCGAAGGCTTCTCCCGGAACCAGCCGAGGCAGCGCATACGGGGCGGACGGGAACGTGACGACAGGCCCTGGGGCTGCCGGGCGTTCTTCCGGATCACCCCTGCGAACCGGACGAAGACGGCTCGTGCTGTCGGGAGCCGGCCCCGGGAGCCCGCGTCCGCCGGGGCGCCGAGGGCATGATCCAGCGGATCGCCGCGACAACGGCGCGTCCGCCGGGGCGGGCGAGCGGCAGCAGCAGGCGCGTGGCGTACGGCAGGTCGAGGCGGGCCCGCACCCACGGGGGCAGCAGCTCGACCGCCGCGGCCGCCAGGAAGGCGTAGGGCAGCCGCGCGGGCCAGGGCAGCGGAGGCCGGGAGAGCAGATAGCGCGCCGCGGCACGCGACTGCGCGGTGGCGCGCAGCTCCGGGCGGTAGTCCGCGAGCCGTGCCGTCAGTTCCGCAGTGCTCTCGGGCGGGTCCACGACCCCGAGCCGGCGCGCGACCCGGGCCATGTCGGCGACGTAGCCGTCCGCCGCCCGGGGATCCAGCGGATGCCTTCCGTACCGCTGGTGGGCCCTGAGGAAACAGGCGGTCTCGGCCGCGTGCACCCAGGCGAGCAGATGCGGATCGGAGGCCCTGTACGGCACGCCCTCCGGCGTCCGCCCCCGCACCGAGTCGTGCACCCGGCGCACCCGGAGCACCGCGCGCTCCGCGTCCTGCGCCGTACCGAACGTCGTGGTCGCCAGGAAGGTGCTGGTGCGCTGGAGCCGCCCCCAGGGGTCGCTCTCGAACCCGGAGTGCGCGGCGACCGCCGCCATCGCGACGGGGTGCAGCGACTGGAGGAGCAGCGCGGCGAGCCCGCCGACGTACATCGCCGCGTCCGTGTGCACGAGGCGCACCGGACGGTCGGGACCGAACCAGCGCGGTCCCGGCGTCCCGTGGATGCGGGCCCGCTTCTCGTGCGCGGTGGGGCCTGCGACCCGGTGCAGCAGCGCCTCACCGGCCCGCTCCCGCAGCTCGCCGAGACACGGTGGGGTCCAGAGCACCCCTCCAGTGTGCGCCAGGACCTCATGCGAGTGCCGCTGCCGCCCAGCAGGTCCTTCACGACACGGGCACGACGCGGGCGCCTGCGCACGCGCGGTCGCTTCCGTTCCGAGGAGAGAAGCCGTGGCCCGTGAAGAGACCAGGTCCCTCGGCGAGCTGCATGCGGACGCCGTGGCCGAGGTCGGCACCCTGACGGTCTACGCCGGCGGCGACATCCCGGAGCAGCAGGACTCGCGGTCGACGGATTCCGGCAGGCGTTCCCCGGCATCGGGATCAACATGACCGTCGACTACAGCAAGTGCCACGACGTCCGCATCGACCGGCAGCCGACGCCACGCTGTCCCTCTGCAAGCCGTCTCGACCGGCAGCCGACGCCGGAGGGGCAGTCCGCCGACCGGCACGGCTGGGGCGCGTACCGACGTCGCTCCCACCGGGCAGGGGATCCGGTACGTCCCCCACGCCCACCCCCGCGGGTTCGTCGACTTCATGGCCGACCGTGCCGCCGTAGAACGCCGGCGCCAGACCATGCTGCTCCACCTCGGCGAAGCCCCCGGAGCCCCCACCCCCGGCCGGCTCGGACTGTTCCCCAGCCGCCACGCCTGGACGACTCCGCCGTCCCGCCACCGCTGCGAGAAGACCGCCGTGAGCGTCCTCGACCCGGACTTTCCCGGCGGCCCCACGACCGAGGCGGCCCTGCGCTTCTGCCATTCTGCCTGTCATGTCCGCACGAAATCGAAGACTTCCCCGGCACCGTGCCTGGCCCCTGACCACCACCGACATCCACGAGTGCCTCGGACCTCACATGAGCCGCGTCAGGGACCTGGAGTTCCTCACGGGGCATGACAGCGGAACCATCGTTCTGGGAGCGGCCTGGGTCGCCCCGAACCCCCGTAACTACGGCCGCGGCATCCACCCGGACTCGGTCGGCTTCTCCATAGACGTCCACCCGGTCGACGCCACGGATCGTGCCGCCATCCGAGCTGTTCTCCGAGCGCAGGCCCTTCCGCAACTCCACGAATGGATCACGCGGGCGATCGCCGCCGACGAGACCTGGCAGTGGACCGACCATCGACGCTCCTGGCGATTGACCGACGGCCACCTCACGCACCACGACGAAGCGTGAGACCGGGGCGGCGGGCCCGTCGACGAGCCGCCGACGGCCTTGGCGAACCGCTCGGGCCTCGACACGGCGACCTCGAGGGCCGTCTCCTCGCCTGCCGGGCGAGGAGACGATGATCAGCGCGGTGCCGAACAGCACCCGCAGCGGCGGCTCTTCGGCGCCTACGACCTTCAGCAGAGCCGCGGCGGAGACCTTCGTGCCGCCGGACTTCGCCTCGTCGGCCGGCGCGTCCCGGTCCGGTGGTTGGCGGACGTGGACCGCGAGGACGAACCTCCCGCCGGCGGCCCTGGGCCGAGGCGGCACCGCCGGAGCCTGCCGCGGCCCGGCGACGTCGATACGACCACGATCCGGCGATCTTCCCGGCTCGTACCCCGTCCCCGGCACCTTCGTACCCGGCGTGGTGCCCGGCGCGGCGGCGGAACACATGCCTCCGGCACTCGCCGCCCTGCGATGGCACCTCGGCCCGTCCCCCGAGCGGCCGACGGAGCCTGACGAGGAGGAGTACGCGTATCCCGTGCTCGATCCGGCCCCGGGCAGCCGCCTGCCCGGAGGGGACTTCGCATCCCTGCGCCGTCAGTCCCGAGGCTTCACGGCCGTCGGTGAGCGCCACGCCTGGGGGCTGTCCAGCCGCACCCTCTGGCTCGACGACATGACGGGTGACCTCGTCACCGTCCTGGACCTGATCGCACCCCACGTCGCGGAAGCCGGCTACGGCGGGTACGTCCGCGAGGGCATGGACGGAACCTCACCTGCGCCTCCCCGCCTGTCCGGTCATTTTCCCACGGGGCAAGGCCGGACAGAAGGAGACGCCGGCGCGGCATACCGCTGTCCTGCGCCCCGGCCGGAGAGGGCGGTGGCCCTCTCCGGCCGGGATCCGCTAGCGGCTTGAAATGAACGTTTCTTCTTCGATCGTCTCGACGAAGGCGTCTTGACGGTGGAAGGGGAACGGCTCCCTGTCATCGCGCATCCGCTGATCCGAGGATCGGCGGGGAGCGGTCCAGATCGCCTCGAGCCCGAGGGGAGGATACGTTTCCTCGTGCACCCGCGCGGTGGGTGAGCTGGAACGTTTCTGCTCCACGGAGTGCTTCAGCGGCGTCGTGCGTTCGATCCCTTTGAGGCGCTGCTCGAAATCGGCCTGCAGTGCGTCCATGGTGTGGAGGAAGTCCTCGAGCGGAATGCTTCCTTCGTACATCTTCTCCTCGTTCCGTACATCGCCCCGCCCCGCGTCGCACCAGGGCGGGCGCCCGGATGGGGCCCCAGAAAGTCGTCAAATTCGAAATGAAACAGGACCACTCCTGTCGCACCTCGACCAACGATCCGAGTCGAAAAAGGGAATGCGGCATTCGGGTGATCGACTCCGCCGATGCGAACCGTGCACCGAACGACACCGAATGACCCTGCGGGGAAGGGCCCACACCCGAGGCTGAGCGAACCGCTCCGGCCGCCGGCAGGAGGCGTTCGAGTCCCTGACGGGCCGGATCGCGGGCCGGTTCGCCAGGGTCGAGTCCCGTCGGCGGACAAGGCGGTCGGTGCTCGGCCTGCTTCCGGCTTCCGCCCCGCGAGAACTGCCGGACCGTCACCGAGTGGCCAGGGAGACCGACCACCCCGCTCGAACGCCGGTAAGCAGCTCAGGCCGCAGCCGACGAAGCGTGGATCCGGCTGACGGCGCGCAGGATCTCGTCCCGGTTCTTCGCTCGCTTGATCCATACCGGAAGGCGCGCCACCAGAGTCATCTTCTGCCCGGTGTCGTACCAGGGCGCTCGTTCCCGCAGCGACGCCTGGACGAAACGGTGGATCAGGTCGAGATGTTCGAGGTTGTACGCCCACAGCCAGCCGTGCCGGGTCTCCACCTGGAGCCACAGCGGCATGCCGAAGTACGGATCCGTCGCGGGGCGAGCCGTGCCATGGGAGAGCTCGACAAGACGGCCGCTCCACACCCGTGACAGTCCGCAGCCACGGCAGACCAGACGTCGTGGCCTGCACAACGCCCGGCCCCCGGGGGCGGGATCTTCCTCGGGCGCCGGAATGACACGAGCGGCCTCCGCGCAGCCGGGGCATCGCACCACGATCGAGTCGATGAAGTCGTATGCGGTGCTGCGCGGATCCCGGAACCGGCCGGAGAGTGAAGCCATGCGGTGAGTATGCGACTGCCCCGGGGCTCAGCGCATCCGGATTCGAACGCCCATGCCCGGGCCGCCACACCGACTGGGCGAGCCGCCACGTCACTCGAGGGCCGATTCCCGGACGGTGTCAGCCCTGGGACGCTCCGAGGGTCTGGTCGGCCGTCGCGAAGCAGTGCCGCGTCGACTCCGGTGCTTCGTGGAGGGAGTCGAAGTACGCCGTGTCCGCCGTTCCGTTGAGCACCGCCAGCAGGAAGGCCGAGCACCCCGTGTCGTGGTGCTCCCACAACGGTCCGCGCCCCTCGTTGTAGAGCACGGTCCATTCGTCGGGCTGCTGACCGGGCCGCGCCAGCCAGTACAGGAACGCCCCCGTGCCCTCCTCGAAGGCCCACGGTACGACCCTCGCCCCCGCCTCCAGCAGTTCGGCGGGCTTCGCCTCGAACTCCCACAGGCGGGTCAGGATCTCGGCTCGTTCCGTCGCCTGCGCGTGCAGGTCGCAGTCGTCGTAGGCGGAGCCGGGGACGAGCAGCCAGATCGTGTCGTCGAAGACGCCGTCGCCGTACGTGTCGACGAGCTGTTTGTAGTCGGTGGGCAGAGCCGTACCCAGGGAGCGTTCGGCCCGCTCCCAGTCCACCCCGGGCGGCGGATCGGCGGGCGGCGGGCAGAGGCGGACGAGGGCGTCGAGGACGGACATGGGACGAACGCTACGGGAAACCCCAGCGGGTGCCCTCCGGCACCGGTGGACGACGAGGAGGCCGACACCTGTGGCCGGCGCGGAGATCAGGACGCGGCGCGCGCCTTTGTCCTGCGTCGGCAGGACAGGGCGAGCAGCGCCGCGGTGAAGAAGGCCGCCGAGGCGACGAGAGCCGAGACGTGCAGGCCCGAGACCAGATCCTGGCCTGCGGTGAGGGACGCGAAGAGAGCGACGCCGAGCGAGTTGCCGATCTGGCGGGCCACGTTGAACACCGCTGACGCCACACCGGCGTTCTCGGCGGGCGCGGTCTGCACGATGGCGGCGGTGGCTGCCAGAACCGTGCCGGGGGTGGCGAGGCCGGTCGCGACGAGGGCGGGCAGCAGCGTCCAGTACGGGGTGTCGGGACCGACGAACAGCCAGCCGGTGAACCCGGCCGCGCCGAGCAGCAGGGCCCCCGCCATCGGTACGTACGGCCCGTAGCGGGCGGTCAGGCGGCCGGAGAGCGGAGCTGCGACGACGGCCATGCACACCGTCGGCAGCAGGGCGAGGCCGGTGCCCAGCGCGCCGTAGCCGCGCTCGTTCTGCAGATAGAGCGTGGACAGGTAGAGCATGCCGTAGTAGCCGAGGTTGAGCAGGACGCCCACCGCGGTGGTGGGGGAGAAGCCGGGCGACCGGAAGAGCGACAGGGGCAGCAGCGGCGGCTTCCCGGCGAGGCCGCGTGCCTCCGTCCGCCGCTCGACCAGGACGAACAGGGCGAGCGCGACCGCACCGAGGGCACCGGTGCCCAGTACCACCGGCGAGGTCCAGTCCAGGGCGCCGGCCTCGTTGAGCATGCCGGCCGGCGCCAGCACGCCGACGATGCCCAGGGCCTGGCCGAGCGGGTCCAGGCCGCGTGCCCCCGCCCGGCCGACGGGCGAGGGGACGTGCTCGCGGGTCAGCCGGACGGCCAGCAGCGCGATGGGGACGTTGAGCCAGAAGGCGGCACGCCAGTTCAGGCCCGCCACCAGCAGACCGCCCACGAGGGGGCCCGCCGCGAACGCGATGCCGGAGACGCCGGCCCAGACGCCGAGCGCCTTGGCCCGCACCGCCGCCGTCGGATGGGCCGTGGTCAGCAGGGCCAGGGAGGTGGGCACCAGCAGGGCGGCGCCGGCGCCCTGCGCGAGACGCCCGGCGACGAGCGCCGCCGGGGTGGTGGCCAGGGCGCAGCCCGCCGAGGCGAGGGCGAAGACACCGAGGCCGGTGAGGAACACCTTCCGGTGCCCGAGCCGGTCACCGAAGCCACCGCCCATGAGCAGCAGACCGCCGAAGACGGCGCTGTAGCCGTCGACGATCCAGGCCGTCGCCGAGGCACCGGCGCCGACCGAGTCACGGATGACGGGGACGGCCACGGTGACGACGGTGACGTCCAGCATCACCAGGAAATAGCCCAGGCTGAGGGCGATGAGCGGGGGCCACGACAGCCGCCCGGTGGTGGAGGCCGGTGTTTCGTTCGCTGCTGCTGTTCCGGTCGTCGTACTCATACCGGCGATCCTCGACTCCCGACACTTAGCCATTCGTCAAACCATGCTTGTATGGCGCCCATGGACGAAGCCGCAGAGCAGGCAGGGGACCGGGCCACGGACAGAACGGAACGGGAGCCGGAACCGGAGCTGGCGCGCGCCGCTCGCCTCCTGGCCGGCGCCTCCCGGGCCCGGATGCTCAAGGCGCTGTGCGACGGCCGACCGCTGACCGTCACGGTCCTGGCGGCCGAAGCCGGGGTGAGCGTGCCGACGGCGAGCGTGCACCTGACGCAGTTGGCCGAGGCGGGGTTCGTACGGGCCGAGAACTCGGGACGCCACCGGTACTTCCGCCTGGCCGGCCCCGACGTCGCCACCGCCCTGGAGGCGCTGGCGGTCATCGCGCCGCCCGACCCCACCCCGGTGACCACACTGCGCGCCCACAGCCGGCACAACGCGCTGCGGCGGTCGCGCAGCTGTTACGACCACCTCGCGGGGGCTCTGGGCGTGGCGCTCATGGAAGGCTTCCTCCACCAGGGGCTGCTGCGGCGGGAGGAGAACGACCTGGCATCCGGCCGGCGCCCCGATCGGCCCGCCTCCTACGGCAGGCAGACGACGTACCACCTCACCCCTCAAGGCGCCGAGCGTTTCACCGGGTTCGGCATCGACGTGGACGCACTGCTCCGAGGGCGACGCCCGGTGGTGCGTTACTGCGTCGACTGGAGCGAGCGGAGCCATCACCTCGCCGGTGCGCTGGGTGCCGCGCTGGCCGCCAGGCTCTTCGGCCTGGACTGGCTGCGGTACGGCGTCTCGCCGCGCGTCGTCCATCTCACCGACGCGGGCGGGAACGGGATCCGGGACGCCTTCGCGATCGAGGTCGCCGACTGAACCCGTCGCGGCACGAGCGGGGCGGACGAACCCCGCCCGCCCCTCCCGTGCCGCGACGGCATTCCGCAACCGGGTCCATCTCGCCGCTCAGGCCCCGGCCCCGGGGACCACCTGAAACCCGCTCCCCTCGAAGACCCTGCCCGCCGGACGGACGGCGCTACTTTCCGGTCACCCCCAGGGGGCCAGCCCCCGGGGCCCGCCGGAGCCGTGCCGCCGTCTCCCGCAGCAGCAGTACGGCGGCCGCCGACGCCGGCGGGCCGGAGGTCCGCGTCGCCAGGGACGCGCCCGCGCGGCGCATCGCGTCGAGACGGAGGTGCTGGACACCGACGAGGGCCCGCACGAAGGGCCGGTACGAAGGAGCCACCACGCCCGCGAGGGAGACGGCCGCCAAGTCGGCGGCGGCCCGGTCCGCCTGTTCCTCCACGAGCCGGCCCAGCGCCGCGCCGGGCCGGGTGAGGTCCGCGCCATGGCGTGCCACCGCGTCGGCGGGGACGCCCACCCGGCCCGCGCGCACGTCCTCGGGCAGGTCCTCCAGGAAGTCGATGCGCTGCATGGCACGGATGAGCCGGTGGCAGCCGTCCGTGAACGCCGCCCGCGCCGCCCCGCCGCCGGGGGCGAACAGGCAGGCCGTGAGCATCAGGGCGGGCAGGGAGTACTCCCGTACGTACCGCTCCAGCTCCTCGTCGTCCGCGATGGTCCGCCACGCGACCTCGCGTTCGCAGCCCCGCAGGAACTCCTCCACGTAGGTGCGCACGTCCGGGTGGCGCTCGGAGGTGCGCACCAGGCAACGCAGCACGGGCGGCCCGGAGTCGCCTTCGGCGAAGGCCTTCCGTACGAGGCCGTCCCACTCCGCGAGCGCGGCCGCCCGTTCGTCCCGGGTCCCGTGGTCGATCCGGTCGTCGGTGTCGTGCATGAACGCGACGGCGGCCACGACGTGCGGCAGCAGCGCGGCGGGGAGCAGCAGCCGCGCGGCCGCGTACTCGGCCGTCCTGTACCTCCGCACCGCCCGCCGCTGCTCCGTGTAGTCCCGCCGCAGCCTCGGCTCCCTGACCCCGGCCCGGTCGAGGGCCCGCTTCCACATGCCGATCTCCTGTCGTCGTCGGCTGTGAGCCTACGGGCGCCCGGTCCGAAACCCGGATGAGCCCCCGACATCCTGTCTGCCAGACTCGCTGCGGTGTACGAAGGGTTCGAGAGGTACTTCGAGATGTACGAGGCCGACGCCGTCTACGAGACGCATGTGACGGTCCGGTGCCGGACCGAGGGGGAGCGGGCCCGACTCGGTGCCTGGGCGGCGGACCGGGGGCTGAAGGTCACCACCATCGTCCTCGCCCGGGGCCGGACGCCGGTCCAGCCGATGCTGACCCTGCCCGGCCGGACCGGTCACCCGGCGGTCGTGGCCGGGCTGCGGGAGGCCGGTTTCGAGCCGGTGCGGGTCAAGGTCGAGACCGTGCCGTGGAGCGCCGAGCCCGCGGGCCCCGGCGGGGGCTACTACGAGCACCACCTCAAGCTGGCGCTGCCCGCCGCGTACGACCGGGCCGCGCTGGAGGCCCTCGTCGTGCCGCACGGCGCCCATGTTTCGTGGAACGCCCGCCGGGTCCTGCCGGGCCCCGGCGGACGGCACGAGCGTTTCGTGACCCAGCGGCACCAGGGGCCTGCGGACGCGGCGGGACGCGCCTGCGACGCGCTCGTCGCCGCACTGTCCGCCGCCGGACACGAACTGGTCGCACAGGAAAGGGAGTTCGTCCTCTCCGACAGCGACCTGTCACTGGACGAGGGCTGGCTGGAGGAGGCCGTATGAACGACACGCCGTGGACGCCGCCGATCCCGGACGGCCCGGGCACCGGCACGGAACCCCGCGCCGACCGCGTACGCCGCAAAGCCGGGCTCCCGCACACCCTGACCGCCGGCATCGGTGACGCGGCCGTCCGGCACCGGGTCTTCGACCCGGCTCTCAAGCACTTCGACGAGGCCTACCGGCCCGGTGACGGCGTCGTCGAGGACCCGGAGCTGCGCGCCCGCTGGCAGACGGCCCGGCGTGCGGCCCTGGAGCTCGTCCTCGCGGCCGTCGCCGCCTCGCCGTGGGCCGACTCCCTCGTGCTGCGCGGCAGCATGCTGATGTCCGCCTGGTTCGGCGAGGCCGCCCGCGCACCCAAGGACATCGACTTCGTGGTCGTCCCCGAGACCTGGCGCATCGAGGAGCCGCGTACCCGCGCCATGCTCGACGGCATCGCCGAGGCAGCGGAGCGCCTCGCCGAGGAGAGCGGTACGGACCTGTCGGTCTCGGCGGCGGGCGCCGCCTCCGAGTACATCTGGACGTACGAGCGGGTGCCCGGTCACCGTCTGGTCCTGCCGTGGACGGCCCCCGGACTGCCCGGCGGCCAGGTCCAGCTCGACTTCGTCTTCCAGGAACGCCTCCCGACCCCACCCCGCCCGGCCCGGGTCGCCGGTGCCCACCTGATGGCCGCGGACCGGGAATCGTCCCTGGCCTGGAAGCTCATGTGGCTGAGCTGCGACATGTACCCCCAGGCCAAAGACCTGTACGACGCGGTCCTCCTCGCCGAGAGCTGCGCCCTGCCGCTCGCCCTCCTGGAGTCGGTGCTGCGCGAGGCGGACGAGTGGCCGGGCCGCCCGGACGAGCCGCTGCACCTCGGCATGTTCGAGAACGCCGTCCGCGCGGTCGACTGGACGGGCTTCGACGACGCCCACCCCGACACCGAGGCAACCAGGCGGGACCTCGGAGCCCGCCTCCTGGCGGCCCTCGCTCCGGTACTCGGGACGCCCTGTTCACCCACAGCCTCCTGACCGGCGGCCCCGCCTCCACCACCGCCGCTGACGTGGCGGCGGTGATCCGCACGGCGGTCGACCAGGAGGGCCGGGGCCTGCTCCGAGTCCGGACCCCGGGGAGGGGCGGGAGTCGCCGACGTACCCGACCTCATTGTCGGACGCCGCTGTTACGTTGACGCGAGGATCGTGCTTCGATCCCCGGTTTCGATCCCCGGTTTCGACCTCTGGAGAGGGCGTATGTACGACGAGCGGCTCGCCGAGTTCTCCCGCGAGCGACTGGACGGCCGTCCGGTGCCCGACGACCTGCGCGTGCTGCTGGTGGCGCAGTGGGAGGGCCGCACCGAGTTCACCCGCCTCCTCGACCTCGTCTTCTTCGAGGCGGGAGAGGTCCACCCGCTCCTGGACACCAGCTATCTGAGCGAAGAGGAACTCGCGGACCCGGAGATGCAGGCCGTCAACGCCGGAGCCGCGGAGATGGCCAGATACGTCAAGCTCGTGGCCAAGGGCGGAAAGGGATGGATCGGCTACTGGCTGCACCCCGACGAACCCGCGGACCGCGCCTGGCGCCTCCTGGAGCTGGACACCGAGTTCACCTTCTGGACCCTGCTCGGCCGCACCCTGACCGAGGGGGCCGCCGCCGAGCAGGCGAGCCGCCAGGACGACCCCGACGAGCGCACCGCGTTCGCACGCCTGGCCGCCGACCTCGCCGAGCTCGGCCTACCGCTCGGCACCCAGGAGTACGACGCCCTTGACGACACCGAGCACAGGGTGGACCCCGAGGAGCTCATGGAGAAACTGATCGAGGCCGAACGCGAGAAGCGCGGTCTTCGCTGACCGGGAGAGAAGCACGGAAGCGCAGAAGCACCGCACGCCTTCGACCGTTGCCGACGGCGATTGTCAGTGGCCGCCGGTTCCGTCGGTGTCCGACGGCACCCTCCGCCCACCCGTGCCCCGCAGTGTGCACCGCACGCTCGGCCTGCTCCTCGAACACGCGGAGCCGCGGCACGCCGCGGCCGCGCTCGCCGCCCTGCCGGAGCGGGTGACGACGGAGTTGCTCGCCGGCGGGCCCCTGCCGGCGCCGGCCCTCGTCGCCGCGGTCGTCGATCACGGCGACACCCGCACCCGAGCGGCCCTGGCCCGTCATCCCCGCCTCGACACGCGGGTCCTGGCCCGGCTGGTCGCGGTCGGCGACGCCCAGGTCGCCGCGGCCGTCTACCGCAACCCCCGCACCACCCAGTCCCTGCGCCGCACCGTCGCGGAGCGGCTCGACACCGTTCCGCTCGACGACGGGCTACACACCGAGCCGACGGCCCCCTGTGCGCGAAGGCCCTCGCGTCCGCCGACCCCGCCGCCGTCCTCCGTGCTCGGCTCGACCGCGAACTGGCGCCGGAGAAGTTCGTCCGGAAGCTGCGGCGCGCCCCTCGTGCCCCGCACGCACGTGACCTCATCGTGTCCCTCCCGCCGGGCGGGCCCATGGGCTGGACCGCCCTCGAAGCCGCCCACGCCCAGGAACCGCTCCCGCACTGGCAGGACATCGTCCGCCTGGACGACGCCCCCGAGGGCGTACGACTGCGGCATGCGGCGCTCCTGCCCGAGCCGGGCCCCGACGGGATACCCGGCGGCGCGCGACTCACCCGGGAGCGGGCCCGGCACGGTCTGGCCGGCCTGTTCCACTGCGCGCCGTCCACCCAGCTGGACGGACTGCTCACGACACGGCTCCTCGACGGCACGGACCCGACGGCCTGGCGGAGGGTCGCCGAGCGGCTGACCGGCCTCGACCCCGAATGGGATCCGGTCTCGACGGTGGAGGCGCTGCTCACCGACCAGAGGGCGCCGATGGGAGGTGTTCGTCCGGTGAGTGGTCGCTGATGCGAGGAGGCCCGGACGATCCTGACACCGGACCGGTCCATCGAGGCGTACGGGCCGGGATCACCGCACCAGCTCGGACGCCAGCAGGTCCATGAGCAGTCCGTCGTGCCAGGTGCCGTCCTCGCCCCGCTCGTACTGCCGCATCACGCCGACGCGCCGGAATCCCACCTTCTCGTAGCAGCGGATCGCCGCACCGTTGTCGGCCGCCGGGTCGATGATGAGCCGGTGGTGCCCAAGGTCGTCGACCAGGTGGCAGGCGAGGGTCCGGACGGCGTCGGTGCCGAGGCCCCTGCCGTGCACGGAAGGGTCGAGGAACAGGTCGATCCCGGCGTGCCGGTAGTCCGGCTCTTCCTCGGAGTACCACTGGATCATTCCGACGATCCGGTCGTGGTGAAGGATCGTCAGGCAGTGGGTGGCGGAGTCCTCCAGGTCGGAGGTCACCTCTGCCGTCATGTCGTCCCCACCGCGCCACCGCGCCCGTACCTCGGGGGTGGCACGGACGGCCGCCAGGGCCGGAACGTCCCCGGGGCCGGAAGGACGCAGGACGACGACCGAACCGCGCAACTCGTTCATGCGTACAGCCTGCCCCGAGGACCGGGCAGGGGGAAAGCCACTTCTTCGGAGCCGCGACTGGCAAAATCCCCCAGTGACATCCGGCCCTCCCGAGGGCGGCCTGAAACACACGGAGGACCCATGACCAGTGAACCCGTCCCCTTTCAGGTGTACGAGGCGGGCACCTACCTGCACGGGACGAAGGCGCGCCTGATGCCGGGAGACCTGTTGAGTCCGGGCCACGCCTCCAATTTCGAGGAAGGGCGTGTCTCCCGACACGTCTACGTCTCCGAGACCCTGGACGCCGCCGCCTGGGGCGCGGAGCTTGCCGCCGGCGACGGACGGGGGCGGATCTACGTGGTGGAACCGACCGGCGACCTGGAGGACGATCCCAACGTCACCGACAAGAAGTTCCCGGGCAACCCCACCCGTTCCTATCGCACGCGTCAGCCCGTGCGCGTCCTGTCCGAGCTGGAGGGCTGGTGCGGGCACTCGCCGCAGAAGATCCAGGCCATGAGGGAAGGGCTGGCCGAACTGCGCCGCCAGGGCATCGCCACCATCCTGGACTGACCGTCAGGCGCGACACGCGTCCCCCGGACGGCGGGCGTTCGCGTGGTGCGGCCACCGTGATGGCCACATGCTGGACACGGCGTCCAGGATCTGCGCACACATGACTGCTCCCGACCGGGGCACTCGCAGGAGGGTGCCTGACGGAGAGGGAGTCATGACGAGAGAATCGACCCGGGCCGCCGTGCCCGCGACCACGGGAACCGTGACCACGGCCGTACCGGCCCGACTGGACCGCCTGCCGTGGTCACGCTGGCACTGGATGATCGTGATCGGCCTCGGAACCGTGTGGATCCTGGACGGCCTCGAGGTCACGATCGTCGGCAACATCGCCGGCCGCCTCGCCGAGGACGGCAGCGGCCTCGCCATCACCGCCGCCCAAGTGACCGGAACCGCGGCCGCCCTGTACGTCGCGGGCGCCTGTTCCGGAGCACTGTTCTTCGGGTGGCTGACCGACCGTTACGGCCGCAAGAAGCTCTTCATGGTGACGCTGGTCGTCTATCTCGGGGCCACGGCACTCACCGCCCTGTCGATGGAATCCTGGTGGTTCTTCCTCTTCCGCTTCCTCACCGGCTTCGGCATCGGCGGGGAGTACGCGGCCATCAACTCGGCGATCGACGAACTGATCCCGTCCCTGTACCGGGGCCGGGTCGACCTGATCATCAACGGCAGCTACTGGCTCGGAGCGATCGGCGGGGCCCTGCTCTCCATCCTCATGCTGGACACGAACATCTTCGCCGCCGACGTGGGCTGGCGGATCAGCTTCGCCCTCGGCGTGGTCCTCGGCCTGGTGATCCTTCTGGTCCGAAGGCATGTGCCGGAAAGCCCACGATGGCAGTTCATCCACGGCCACGGCGAGGACGCCGAGCAGCTGGTGTCGTCCGTCGAGCGCGAGGTGGAGCAGGAACACGGCCGTCCGCTGCCGGCTCCGGCGGGTGAGATCACCATCCATCAGCGCCGGAGCATCGGCTTCGGACTGATCGCGAAGACGGTCTTCCGCCGCTATCCGCGCCGCGCCGTCCTCGGCCTGTCGCTCTTCATCGGCCAGGCGTTCCTCTACAACGCCGTCACCTTCGGCTTCGGCACGATCCTCACCACGTTCTTCGACGTGCCCACCGGCCACACGGGCTACTACTTCGCCGTCATCGCCGCCGGCAACTTCCTCGGGCCGCTGCTGCTCGGCAAGCTCTTCGACACCGTCGGCCGCCGCATCATGATCTCGTCGACCTACCTGCTGTCGGGCCTGCTGCTGTTCGGCACGGCCTGGCTGTTCGGCAGCGGCGTGCTCAGCGCCACGACCCTCACGGCCTGCTGGTGCGTCGTGCTGTTCTTCGCGTCGGCCGGCGCGTCGAGCGCGTACCTCACGGTCTCCGAGGTCTTCCCGATGGAGACCCGGGCCATGGCCATCGCCTTCTTCTACGCGATCGGCACGGCGGCCGGCGGCATCAGCGGCCCCCTGATCTTCGCCGACCTCACCGAATCCGGCGTGCCGTCCGAGACGGTCCTCGCCTTCCAGATCGGTGCCGGCCTGATGTGCGCGGCCGGACTCGTGGCCGCCTTCCTCGCGGTGAAGGCGGAACGCCGCTCCCTGGAGGACATCGCCGAGCCCCTGTCCGCGGCCCACGATGAGGCGGAGCCGACCCGCACCTGACGGAACGAACACGACCGCTCCACGACCGCCTGCGCATCCGCGGCCGGTGCACGAGCGGAGAACACATGGCGCGGCCGAACTCCCGACCCGGCGTTCGGCCCACGGAGAGACGAGCGAGGTACGTCCATGCACACACACGTTCTGCAAGAGTCGGTACTTGCGGCCGGAGTCTGGCAGTCCGGTCTGGCCCAGCTACTGGGTGGGCTGCTGGTGGTCGCGGTTCTGATCGGAGCCTTCGCCTTGGGCATCCGGGCCAAGAACCGTGAGCTTCCGCCGCCGGAGCCGGAGTCGCAGCCCCAGCGGCCCGACACGGAGCAGCTGCCCGGAGAGGTGTCCGAGTACCGAAAGCCCTCGGAGATGCCGCAGACCGACGGCGAGCACCGGCTCAGGCCCCACAACCTGAAGAACTCGGGCGAGGCCGACTCCGAACCGCAGAGCGAGGAGAAGCGCAAGTGGCGCGGCATCTCCAGCGGCGGCTTCGGCAGCGGTGGAACAGGCCACGGGGACTGAGCCGTCGCATCGCTCCGGTACGAGGCCGTACACACCCACCTCGGGCGCGATCTGCACTTACGGAAAGCCCCCGGGCCGCATTTCACGGGGAGCCGCCCGGGCCGGTGCACTACGCCCGGGCGGCGCCCCCGTCGACCAGGTGCTGGATGCCGGGGGCATAGAGCTCCGCGAGCCGTTCGGCGGTGGTGTGGGCGGTGGCGCCGTCGGGGCGGTGGAGACTCAGGGTGGCGCCCAGGCCCAGGAGTTGGCCGGCGACGAGTTCGGCGCGCAGTCGGGCGTCGGGGCCGGTGAGGACGTCCGTGAGGCGGTCGGTGATCTGCTCGCGGAAGCGGGCCCGCAGCAGGGTCCGTTCGTCCTCGATGCCGAGGGAGAAGACCACGCGCAGGAGCGGGTCGCCGCGGAGCCGGTCGCGGAGGTCGACCATGGTCAGGACGAGGTGCCGGCCGAGGTCGGGCAGCGGGGCGGCGAAGAGCTCGGCGGCCGCCGGACGGAAGTCGACGACCGTGTTGAACAGGGCCTCCTTGCTGCCGAAACGTTTGACGATCAAGGACGGGCTCACCCCGGCCGCCGCGGCGATGCCCCGCATGGTGACCTCGGCGTACGGCTTGAGCGTGAACGCCCGCCGTGCGGCGCGGATGATGGCCTCGCGTCCGGTCTCCGGGCCCGCTTCCCCTCCGTCCGTGGGGGAGTTCCCGGATTCCTGGCGGACGGTTCGATCCGCGCCGGCCGTGGCCGGGGAGGCGGGTTCGTCGGCGGTGCTCATGCGTTCCCTCGGGCGGTGCTGGTGGGCGGTGGCACCGTGACCGTACCGCCCGGCCGGTCGCCGTCGCGCGGGGCGTCCCGGCCCGGCCGGTCGGACGGCAGGAGGAGGGTGGCGGCGAGGGCGGCGAGGGCCGCTCCGGCGGCGATCAGGAAGATCAGCAGGTAGGCGTGGAGCGTCGGTGCGGTCCGACCGCCGGCCACGAAGGTCACACGGGCCAGCACGGCGGCAACCACGGCGCTGCAGCAGGCCTGTCCCACGGAACGCATCAGGGTGTTGAGGCCGTTGGCCGACGCGGTCTCGCTCACCGGCACGGCCCGCATGACGAGGGCGGGCAGCGCGGAGTAGGCGATGGCGGTGCCGCAGGAGACCACGGTGGCGCCGGCGACGATCAGCCAGAGGCTGTGGCTGGTGAAGAAGCGCACCACGTAGCCGAGCGTCATGACGACCGCCGCGACGGCGAGCGCGGTGCGGGGCCCGTACGCGGCGGAGATCCGCGCCGAGAGCGGAGACAGGGCCACCATCGCGAGTCCGCCGGGCAGCAGGCAGAGTCCGCTGACGACGATGGAGGCGCCGAGGCCGTAGCCGGTGCTCGTGGGCTCCTGTACGAGCTGGGCGGTGACCAGGGAGTTGGCGTAGAACGAGAAGCCGATGAGCAGGGCCGCGACGTTGGTCAGCAGCACGGCGGGCCGGGCGGACACCCTGAGGTCCATGATCGGGGACGGGGTACGCAGCTCGTACCGGCCCCAGAGCAGGCCCACGACCACCGAGGCACCGAGCAGACCGAGCGTCGGCGCGGAGGTCCAGCCCCAGCCGGAGCCCTGGGTGATCGCCAGGAGCACACCGACCAGCAGGGCGGCGAGGCCCAGCGTGCCCGGCACGTCGAACCGCCCCCGGGAGCGCACGGCCGACTCCGGAACGATCCACAGCACGAGCAGGAGGTCGAGCAGGCCGAGTGCGGCGGACGCCCAGAACATGGTGTGCCAGTCGAAGTTGTCCGTCACGACGGCGGCCAGGGGAAGTCCGATCGCCGCGCCGATGCCGAGGGTGGAGCTCATGAGCGCGATCGACGGCAGGACGCGCTCGGCGGGGAGCTCGTCGCGGATGATGCTGATGCCGAGCGGGATCACGGCGAGAGCCGCGCCCTGGAGGGCCCGGCCGGTGATCAGGACGCCGATGTCGGAGCTGATCGCACAGAGCACGGAACCGAGGGTGAGCACCCCGAGCGACGCGAGGAGGACCCGCCGCTTGCCGTACATGTCGCCGACCCGGCCGAGCACCGGAGTGAACACCGCGCCGGTGAGGAGGGTGACGGTCACGAGCCAGCCCGCCGCGCCCGCGCTCGCCCCGGTGAGCGCGGGGATGTGGGGCAGCAGCGGCACGACGAGGGTCTGCATGACGGCGACGACCATGCCGCAGAAGGCGAGGACGGGGACGACGAGCCGGGAACGGGCGGGCCCGGCCGTCGTGCCGGGCGCGGGTTCGGCGGAGGTCATCATGCTCCAGAGGCGGTGCGAGAGCCGGGAAGGGCAGGGGTGCACATCTGTTCACCCCCAGGGTAAACAGATGTGCACCCCCTGCCAAGGCCGGCGCTTCGGCACCTCGCCCGGCTCCTTGCGGCCCCACTGCCGGGCGGACGGCGAGCCCTCCCTCGTGCCGGGTGCGGCAGGGCGGGCGATGCTGGGGGCATGGGTGGCGCGTTCCCACGACGGCCGTCGCCCGCCTACCGGGCGGCGGCGCGGAGGGCTCTGCGCGCCACGGTCGCGGCCGCGGCCGGGTTCTACGTGCTTCTCCACGGCTTCGACTCGGCGGTCGGCGCGACGTACGCCCTGTTCGGCGCGATCGCCATGGCCGGGCTCTCGCATCTCCCCGGCTCCGGACGCCAACGGGCCGCGCTCCTGGTGGGCGTGGTGCCGGTGTGCTGGGTGCTGATCACGCTCGGCACATACCTGTCCGTACGAACGTGGAGCGCCGTGGTCGGCATGCTCGTGGTCGGGTTCGTGCTGGCGTTCACGGCCGTCGGAGGACCACGGTTCGCCGGCGCGGCCACGGGACTGCAGCTGATGTACATCCTGCCGTCGTTCCCGCCCTACGACCCCGGCTCGCTGGGCGAACGGCTGGTGGGGGCGACCTTCGGGCTCGCCCTGCTGACCATCGCGGAGATGACGCTGCTGCCCGAGCCGGCGGCCCCGCCCTACCGTGAACGGGCCGCCCGGGCCGCCGAGGGCGCCGCGCTCTGCGCGGACCGGCTGCGTTCCGCCCCGTACACACTGCCGGAGGCCACGCTGCGCACGGCCCTGGCCTTGAGCACGGGGCTTCGTTCCTCCCACGTCCCGGAGGCGGAACGGCCGGCCGGAGCGGGCGTGCGATCGAGGGCACTGGCCCACACGGGCCTGGCGACACGCACCCTGCTCGGCCGGCTGACGGAGCTGCCGCCGCTCTCCCCGGCTCCGGCCCGGCCCCGGGAAGCCGGTACCGGGGCCGGAGCAGATGGGGACGCGGCAGCGGGAGGCGTGAGCCGGGAAGGCCAGGCGGGGGCACCTGGGGTGTCCGGGGCCGGGCTCCCGGACCCGCTGCGGGCGGTCGCGGACGTGGCGAGGGAGACCGCCGCCCGGCTACGGGGAGAAACGCCGGACGGCCAGGCACATGCCCGTCTGCGGCAGATCCGTCAGGCACTGACGGCAGCCGATGACGCCTCTCCCGCTGTGCTGCGCCGCAATGCGGCGCTCCTGGAACTGGTGGACGCGGCGCTCGCGATGTCCACCGCGGCCGACATCGCGGTACGGGGCCGAGCAGCCGACGCACCGGCGCCCGGCCCGTTCTGGTACGCGCGGATGCGGGCACCACGGCTGTGGTGGCGGCGCCTGTCGGGCCACGCCGGCAGCCGGTCGGTGTTCTTCCAGAACGCCGTACGGATCAGCCTGGCCCTGGCGGCGGCCCGGCTGATCGCGGGCGTCGACACCCTCCCGCACGGCTTCTGGGTGCTGCTGGCCACCCTGACGCTGACGCGCACGACGGTACGGGAGACCCGGAGGACGGAGCGGATCGCGCTGACCGGCACGCTCGTCGGCGCACTGGTCGCGGCGGCGTTGCTGGCGCTGGTCGGCACCGACATCGAGGTCTACGCGGTGGCACTGCCGCCGCTGATGCTGGTCACCTTCACGCTGGGACCGGTGAAGGGCGTCGGATGGGCACAGGCGCTGTTCACGGTGGTGGTCGCCCTGGTCTTCGCGCAGCTGGCGCCGGCCACCTGGCAGCTCGCCGAGTTCCGGCTGCTCGACGTGCTGACCGGCAGCGCGATCGGCGCCGTGTTCGGGCTGCTGGCCTGGCCGCGCGGCGCCCATGACGAGTTGCGGCGGTCGGTCGCGGCGCTGCTGAGGATCGCCGCGGAGATCGTCGTGGCCACGACGGCGCAGATCGCGGCGGGCGGACGGCGCATGCCGGTGGTCACCGCACCGGGCCACCGTTCGCTGCAGCACGCCCTGGTCATGGCGGAGTCGGCGTACGCGCAGTACCAGAGCGAACCGAAGGGGCCCGCTCCGCCGCCGGTCGGTCAGGACTGGCAGGCCGCGCTGATCGCCGGCCACCACACGCTGTGGGGCGCCGACCGGCTTCTCGTACCCTCCGAACCCGTCGTGGTCCCGCCGCTGGGGAGGGAAGCCGCGGAGTCCGTCATCCGCGCGGGCGACCGGGTCGCGGCGGACATGCTGCTGACCTCCGCCCGCATCGACCCCACAGGGGACACCGTGGACGCACCGGTACCGCTCCACGCCCCGACGGCCTTCGTCGCCATCGCCGCCGACCCGCCCGGCGCGCCGCGCGTGTACTACGCGACGGTGTCCTGGCTGGCCTCACTGACGAAGGACCTTGTACGGCTCGCAGGCGGCACCGGCCCCGACACCGGCGCCGACGCGCTCGTCGGCGAGCGGCGTCCGCACCGGCTGGGCGATCCCGCGGGCACCGGCTCGGGTCCTGCCGCGAACCGCGGTGAACCAAGCTGAACGCGACGGTCGGCTGTCACGATGAAGTCGACCGCCAGAACCGACCGTGATGTGCGTGATGTGAAAGTGGGTCGAGGATGTCGACTGCCGAGGGGTATCCGGTGCGTGCCGCCGCCCAGGCCCGCACGCTGGCCGACATGGACGCCCGACTCGTGGAGTGCCGGGCGTGCCCGCGGTTGGTGGCGTGGCGGGAGGAGATCGCCCTCGAGAAGCGAGCGGCGTTCCGGGACTGGGAGTACTGGGGCCGCCCCGTACCCGGGTTCGGGCCCGCGGACGCCGCTCTGCTGATCACCGGACTCGCGCCGGCCGCGCACGGCGGGAACCGGACCGGGCGGATGTTCACCGGCGACCGGTCCGGTGACCTGCTGTTCGCGACCCTGTACGAGCTGGGGCTGGCCTCCCGGGCGACCGTGACCGGTCCCGACGACGGGCTGGAGCTCACCGGCGTGCGGGTCACCGCCCCGGTGCACTGCGCACCGCCGGACAACCGCCCCACGCCCGGCGAACGTGACACCTGCCGCCCATGGCTGACCCGCGAGACGCAGCTGCTGCGACCGACCCTGCGCGCGGTCGTCGCCCTGGGAGCCTTCGGCTGGCAGGCCGCGCTGGCGGCGCTGGGCGAGGCCGGGTGGAACGTGCCCCGGCCGCGGCCGGCGTTCGGGCACGGTGCGCGGGTGCCACTGCCCACCGCGGAGGGGACGAGCGGCCCGCTCACGCTCTTCGGTTGCTACCACGTAAGCCAGCGCAACGTCTTCACCGGCAGACTGACGCCGGAAATGCTGAGCCGGGTCCTCGCCGAGGCGGCACACACCGCCGGCCTGCCGGTCGAACGACGGGACGGGCAGATCTGACCCTCGGGCGGTGGTTCCACACGAACGCCGCCATGACCGATGCCGATGCCGCGTACTCCTGCCCGAACCGAGGACGCCGGGCCGTCCCGGCCCACAGAGCTGCGTCCCCGTCCGGCGTGCGATCGGCCGACCACGCCATCGCTGCACAGTCCAAGAACCACCGGTACTCCACCGGGGGCGTCTGGGTGGGGGTGGTGCCATAGGCGTGCAGGCGTGCAGGCGTGCAGGCGTGCAGGCGGGGCCGGGGTCCGGGCCGTGTGCCCTTTTCTTCCGGGGTGGGGGTCAGGTCGCGGGGAGTCGGTTGGTCAGTAGTGCTATCCGTTGTTCGGTGTCTGCCGGTGGTAGTCGTCCGGCGCGGGTCAGGGTGGCCAGGCCGTGCAGGGCGGCCCAGAACACCTCGGTGAACAGTCCGGGGTGGACGCCGTTGCCGGCGACCTCGTCGAGGTTTTCCAGCAGGGCGGCGAAGGCGTCTTTCAGGGGCTGGGGGGTGTTTTGGTGGGCGAAGGCCAGGCCGCCGTCGAGCTGGAACATGGCGTCGTAGACGGCGGGGTTACGTTCGGCGAAGTCGAGGTAGGTGCGGGCCAGGGCGGTGACCCGGGTGTGGGGGTCGTGTGCGGTGCGGGTTGCGGTCCGCAGGGCCGCGGCCAGCTCGGCCGCGCCCACGGGGGCCGGATGCTCGGCGCCCTGATGCCGATCTGGTACATCGGCTCGCTCGTGCTGAGCGCGCTGTGGGCCCTCACCGGCTGGCACCGCCCCGGCGCCGGCCTCGTCGTCACCGCCGCCGCACTGCTGATCCTCAGCGTGGTCATGTCGGTCCTGCTGCTCGTCCCGATCAACAA